>USPF01000041.1 GCA_900556555.1 uncultured Blautia sp. | reverse complement strand
CAAAAGCAAAAAGAGGGATGCGAAAAAACTCAATCGAGTTTTTTCACATCCCCTTCTTCTGTAAGTTCAGTTTATTATGTTTTATTTTTCTTCGTTCTTAATTCTATGGTAATCTTCCATATTGATACTTAAGTCAACGTAAGAATCGGGCTTAGATTTTCGATTGCTCAAGAGACACACAGTCTCAAGTGTTGATAACTTTTCCAAGGAAACCATATGCTCATCTGATTTCTCCTTGTCCAAAGAAATTCCCTTGATTTGTGCTACTTCCTTGCCTTCTTTTATAATCGGTACCGGAAACTGAAACTTAATATTCTGAATCCAATTTCCATCTTCCCGTCTTTCCGGGAATATATCAATGCGTTCAATAAATGCCTGCATGAACTATTTCTTTTCAGCATCCGTACATTCTGAATACACTTCATTAAAAGCACCTAAAAATCTGTATATGCTATCTGCATCAATCTGATTTTTCTTAAGCTCATAAATCTGAGACTTCAGTTCTGCCATTGTTTCTTCCACTTCATCTATTCTATCATATTGAGCATCCAATCGTCTCTGCAAATCTACTATTTTTTTATCGTAATGGGTATCTGTAACATCCAGATTATCCATCTGCTGTTCAAGGCGTGTTTTAATAGTCTCTGCCTGATGAAGACTTGCATTTAACACAGATAACTGCTTTTCCAGGTTCGTCATGTCAACAGTTGCTCCTATTTTATCCTGAATGGCATCCTTGAATTTTCCTTCTTTTGTCATTGCTGTAATCAGCTTTGCAAGCATATCATCAATCTGTGTCTGCTCGATGTTACGTCGGAACGTACACTTGTGCCCGGTAGCATTCACGGTATTCTTACAATAATAGTAATATCTGGTCTTGTTATCTTTTCGCCCTGCTTTAGCAATATTTCCATACATTCCTTTTCCACAGCAAGGACATTTTAATATCCCAGACAAAATATGTGCATGTTCCGGATCATGAATTTTTTCACGCTTGTAATTATTTTTTGAACGTTTTTCCTGTGCAAGCTCCCAGTCTTCCTCGGAAATAATTGCTTCATGAATTCCCTCATAAACAGGGAAATCTGATTGCTCCACTACATGCGTTTCATTACGGATCCCTGTTTTCTTCTCTGTACGCCTGCGTCCATATGCTATCTTCCCCATATATACCGGGTTATCAATTATCTTCTTGATAAAGCTAGCCGAGAAGTCCGATATTGTTCCATTCTGACGCAGCTTCTTTGTATATCCATGATTGTTCAGATAATTTGCCACGCCATTGATTCCATCATTGGTATGAATATACCTGTCAAAAATCATTTGAATAATTTCCACTTCATCCTCAGCAATAACAAGTTCCCCATTTTCCAACCTATATCCATAAGGAGCAAATCCGCCATTCCATTTACCTTCTCTTGCCTTCTGCTCACGTCCCGCCATGGTCTGCACTCTGATATTTTCCCGCTCCATCTCTGCTACTGCAGCAATGATAGATATAAGCAGTTTACCGGCTTCTTTTGAACTGTCAATTCCATCTTCTACACAAATAAGATTCACTCCATAATCCTGCATAAGCTGTAAAGAGCTGAGTACATCTGCCTCATTTCTGCCAAATCAGGATAATTTAAATACAAGGACGAAATCAACTCCGTCCTTGCCATCTTCGATATCATTCAGCATCCGCATAAATTCCTGACGACCTTTTATATTCTTACCGGAATGCCCTTCATCGGAATATTCTCCTACAATCTCCATATCCTGAAATTCTGCGTATTTCCTAAGCTTGTCCTTCTGTGCATCCAAGCTGTAACCATCAACCTGAACTGCGGGCTCATCCAGAATCAGCAGTTCTGCCTTATGGCTTAATGCTGCCAGTACTTTAAACTTTGCTTTCATGCCAGTGGAAAATTCTTTGATTTTCTTGTCTGTGAGCAGATTGAATCTCCTGCATTGCTGCAGAAATTTCTCTCTGTCAAACTCTGGATATATGCTTTTCATAATATTGGCCACGCCCGCTGCTGTTAGATACATGCTGAAGCCTGAATCTGCAAAAACAACTCCCAGTTTCTGCTTATCCTCCGACTTAAGCTCTTCTGCCTTTTTCCCAAAGACCTCTATCTCTCCGCCATCCGGATGGATCAGGCCAAGCAGAGCTTTAAATGTGGTGGATTTCCCGGAACCATTTCTTCCAATAAGTCCTGTAATCATCCCAGGCTGTACTTCCATAAAACAGTCCAGCGAAAAACCTCTGTAATTTTTCTGCAAATGACTGATTTTCAACATGTCTTAGTCCTCCATGATCATTTCAAAAAGATTTCTGATTTCCTCATCGTTCAGTCCACATCTTCTGCCCTTCATGATTGCCTGCTCCAGATCATGTTCTACTTCTTTGAGCTGTTCTTCCCTCATCAGGTTTTTATTTGTGGCTGCAACGTAGGTTCCTTTTCCACGAACAGTGACGGTAAATCCCTCTTCTTCCAGATTGTCGTAGGCTTTCTTCACAGTCAGGGCACTGATCTTCAGTTCCTTTGACAAACTGCGTACTGAAGGTAATACAGTGTCCGGCTGTAACTCTCCTCTGATAATCGCAGACTTAATCTGGTCTATGATCTATTCATAAATAGGTACCATGGATGAATTATTGATTATTATATGCATATGTTTCTCCTCTATCTATAAACAGTATATAACAGCATACAACTGTTGTAAACTGTTTTATACTGTTATACATCGTATTTATTTGCTTATAATAAAAAATGGATATTCAACCTTATTTCCAGCAATCTTTCACAATTGCCTTCTCATAAAATCGAATATCCATATAACCTTAATCTAACTCTGTTTTTTCGAATTAATTTTTAACGGAAGCCTTATGGTTACAACTGTGCCTTCTTCCAGCTGTGAGCTTATGGTAACTCCATATTTCTCTCCATAAATCATATGAATCCTTTTATTTGTATTTCTGACGCCTATACTCTTTCGTTCCTTATTCAGAATCTCTTTCAGATCTTCCTCACAGATTCCACATCCATTATCCTCTACATAAAAAAGAATATCATTTTCTTCTTCCTCTGCTGAAATCCAGATTTTCCCGGAATCCTGATAATTCTTAAATCCATGCATAATAGCATTCTCCACAAACGGCTGCAGAAATAGCTTTGGAACTTCCAGACTTCTTAAATACTCCGGTATATCCATACTCACTTCAAATTGATCCTGATATCTTTTCTGCATAATTCCAATATACCGTTTAAGCCAGTCCAGATCCTCCCACAGCGGAACCAGAACATCACCATTCTGACTGGTATACTGAAGCATTCTCGACAGATCCAAAAGCATCTTACTGGCATTTTCCTGTTCTCCTTTAAGGCATACCCAGTTAATGATATTCAGTGAATTATAGAGAAAATGGGGATTCATCTGTATATTTAACGACATGATCTCCGTATCTCGTTTCTGGATCATCATCTCATATTTCTCATGAATCAACATTTGCAGGTTCTGATTCATTTCATTCAGTTTTTTATAAAAAAACGCAAACTCATCCCTGTTGTCGTATACAATTCTTGCAGTAAAATTACCTTCTCCTGTCTTCTCTATCATGTGCAACGGTTTATAAACTTTTTTCCCGATCTTTCTGGAAATAAGAACAGCCGCAGTACCAGATAAAATAATTTCTATAGTTACCAGAATCAATATTGCCCTGGTAAGATCTGTAGCAATATTCTTGCTGAAAACATTAACTGGAATCATGGCAAGTGTATACCATCCCGTCACCATACTTTTGGAATAGGTTACGATATATTCCTGATTATTTGCACCGTAGTATTTTACAGTTCCTTTATTCTCCGTAATTCCCATATCAACTGCAGTTACATTTCGAAACAGCTTTGATTCGCTCTCACCGTAAGGATCAACAACACTGCCATCTTCACTCATGATATAATAAAGAATCTGAGAATTTGCCTTTGTATACTTTTTCAGCATATTATTCAGATTATCCTCTGTAAAATTAACCACCAGATACATTTGATCTGCCTTATTTTCCAGATGTTCAATATGTCCTGATTCTACCCTGCTTAACTGCAGCTTTCTGACAGCCGTAAATACATGCTCATATTCCAGAAAATCTCTCGGCATATCTTCAATTGAAAACATGTCCAGATAATTATATGCCGGAATCCACACAAGTTTTCCATTTGCCTCATCTACTGCTTTCTGTATTTTAGAACCCATAAAGCTATGATTTGGATAATAGTTCTTTTCCTTTTCGCCAAACTGATAATACGGAGTCACAATATGCGTAGAATAAACCGTGTTATTCCACGGCAGATAGTCCAACAAAATTTTTGAAATTTCCTGACTGGCACTTTCAAGCTGCACACTGTCAGACGTATCCAGATTCTGAAATATTTTATAAATTCTCGCATCTACATTTATTTTTAATGAAAATTCCTCAATATAATCCAACTTTTCATCCAGAATATCACTGACATTCTCAGCATTTTGCCACATTTGTTTTTCTGACTGCTTGATCAGTTCCTGTTTTGACAAATGGAAGATAAATAAACCCAAAAGCACAACAGGAATAATGGAAATACAAATAAACGAACTAATCAGCAGAGTTTTAAATTTTGTATATTTTAATTTTTCCATCATCATCCAACTCTTTTGCGAAATTCTTCAGGTGTCATATTATGACGTTTCTTAAATGCCCTGTTAAAATAATTGGGATCCTTATACCCTACTTCCAATGCAATCTCCCTTACCTTGTCGGAAGATGTTTTCAAAAGATCCTCTGCTTTCTCCATACGAATATCTGACAGATATTCAGAAAAGGAAATTCCGAATCTCTGCTTAAATAAAGTACTGAAATACGAAGCATTAAAATGATACAATGTTGCAATCCTTTCCAGACTGATCTCGTCCCGATAATGTTCCTCTATATACCTCCTGCTTTCATCCAAAGGATCTGTCTCCTGTGAATCTGCTATTTCCCGGAAAGCGATTATATTTTTTATTAATTCCGCTGACCTTTTTTTCAATTCAGAATACCACTGACTTTCGATCAGACGATTATCCAATGCATTTAATTCTGACAAGTGTTCAGCTTTCAGATAGGGCTCCATATAACGTAAGATTCTGAAAAAAAAGAATACGATTTTTCTTTTAAAAATATCCGGCTGAACACTTTTATGCTCTGACAGAACCTCTGTTATTTTTTCAAAAATTGCTTCGCTTTTTTCCAGATTTCCTTCTTTTATAGAATTCAGAATTGCTTCACTGCCTACAGAATCCTCCTGCTTTTCATCAGACAGATATTTCTCTGCCTGCAAATATCTTTCTTCTTCATAAAAAGAATACTTCATCGCGGCCATAGCCTCTTCATATGCCTTTTTTCCGCAGTTTTCCATATCCGGATACAGAGAGCTGACTGCAAAATAAATTCTGTTTTTCTCAAGTACCAGGATATTTTGAATAAACTCCTCTATCTGAGTGATCTGTTCCTGTTCAATTCTTGATCCTGACAAGGCCAACACAGCCAGCAGATTTTCTGTTCCGTTGACCTGAAATGTAATTGACGATGTATCTGTCAGATGTTTTTTTATAAAATACCCTATCTCCCGTTTCATCTCTTCATTAAGAATCAGATGCTGCTTATTAATCCGGATCAACATCAGATAGCCTTCCTGTCTCAGAGGAAACATCTCACTTAAGGGCTCCCATACCTTACGTCGTGTATGGTGGATATACTGATTCAGAAGCCACTCCATATATCCATATGCAGATTCCTTCAATCGTCGTTCCATCTGATCTACTTTTTGTTTTTGAACCTGATCCTGATTTTTTGATTTCTTTATTTTCTTAATGGCACGCTTTAACTCTTCTGCATCTACAGGCTTTAGCAGATAATCACTTGCATGAAACTGTAACGCCTCTCTTGCATAGGAAAAATCTGCATATCCGCTTACAATCACAAATGCAGTTTCTGGATAATCTGCCTTTACTTTCTTCTGCAGCTGTAAGCCGTCCATCTCAGCCATACGTATATCACTGATTACAATCTCACAGGAAATATTATTCATGATTTCCATTGCCTCCTGTCCATTTGATGCTTCCCACAGCATATCGTCCGGGCATATTTTTTCAAGAAGCATAATAAGTCCTTCTCTGTGAATTTGCTCATCATCTACTACTAATATATTGTACATTTTATCTCCTGTTCTGTCTGATATATACGTTTTGATTATAGCACAACAGGTGTGCATGAACAATTGCACACCTGTCTTTACAAATCCTATTTTTTTATTCCGTGATACATCTTATCCAATGCATTGGCATAGTCTTCCCTGGAAAGAATCAGTACCGGTATTTCTGAAACCTTGCACTGTTTTCCATCCGTCTCAAGACTTGCACGAATCACTCCTGCTGCCTGTGTTTTCTGCCCTTCCACATACAGGGTTACCTGTTTCATTTTATGCTGTATATCCTGAGGGAAAGGATGCTCTGACAGCATCACGCTCTTCTCGCCTCCTGCCAGTTCATCTGGCAGACTGATGTAAAAGCCAGCTACCTTATGGGTATTCTGTGGTACTTCTCCCACTGTGCATACTGCCTTATTGTCTAAAAATACAGGCTGATAATCCCAGTGATAGAATTGTTTATACTGTGCTTTCCATCCATCAGGAACTTCTATCTTCACTTCTGCATTTTTCCATTCTGTGTCTGTTGACTGGCTGATCAGATAACGGAACAAAAAGATTCCACAGTCTGAATTATAAAGTTTAGGCATAATAATTCCATATGGACTGAACAAAATTCCATCCTCTGTCATTGTGCTGCACTCAGCTCCTGCAATATCCGTTTCCTGTACAGCCATTGTCTCTGTAGCAAACTCTTTCTCAACAAAAGCTCCAGCCAGTACCAATTCCTCTGCTCTTATACATTCTCCCTGTGCACCTGCACCGTACTTACGCACTTCAAAAGCAACCTTTATTGCTTCTTCATTATAGTTTTTAATATTAATAACAGTTTTTCCTTTTTCTTCTCTATATTCAATATCAAAGACATAAGCTCCAAGATGTGTTTTCTGAAGTTTATAACCAGAAAGCAAGCCCTGTGGCTTGATGACCAGCGTTTTCTGTGTTCCATCCATCCTGAGGCCAAACCACTGCTCAACACTCTGCTGAATCCATGCACCCTGTCCCTGGCTGCATCTAGTCAGGCATCTTTTCTTATTTGTTGCTCTTGGCCACCAGAAAAGTGAGCCTGTTTCATCCAGACGTTCGTAAAGGAGATTCAGGTTATCAAACATTTCCTGTCTGGTAAGACTTCCTCCAAGTTTTAAAGTGCAGCCTGTTGCAGATGGATTCATGCCAAAATGTAATTCACGCATTGTCTGGAATTCCGGATCATAGTTTGTGATATACATAGAACGTGCATATCTGTGAAGGTTTACATATGGCTCATAATCAAACTCATACAGTCCATACAAAGGTGCCATAACTGTAGCAGTATCCTCACCGCCATAATAATTCAGATCATCCTGGATATAGAAGCGTTCCTCATTCTCACCTAAGTTGTTTCCGCCTGTAATCTGTCTACCGAATGGTCCGCTACCTTCCATCAGTTCTTTCATGTCTGCTTTCATCTGTTCCATAAATCTGTCCACATCTGTCGCATCCCGTTCCAGAAGTTTCAGAATTCTTCTGTAAGATTTCAACGCATAATAACACTGTACATTTGCACCATAATCATACTTGCGGAATACAATAAGATCGCTGGCGTATCTGCTAGAAATCAGTGCTTTTTCTTTATGTTTATGCTTCATCATTCCATCGTAGATCTCATCAATAGCAGCAACCAGTTCCGGATGATCTCTGAAGAATTTCTCATCTCCTGTCAGCTCCAGATATTTTCCTGCTATTACAAGCAGAGAAATATAGTAAAACATACTATGATCCGAATACAAACTGTAACGTGGCCGGTTTTTTTCTGCCAGATAAAACATTGCACTTTTTCCTACCTCAGGTACTGCATACATAACACTTACAACATCAGGAGTAATATCAATTCCCCAGAGCCTCGAAAGACTATGGGACGGTGCCCCCTGCCAGTTGGTCAGAAGACTTCCATCTTCTCTGAAAGAAAGACAGTTAAAATTATCAAGAATAAACCGTACCTGCATATCACGGTATTTCTCACCAGCCTCCTGGTTTTCCCGAATATCTGTAGTGATTTTTCCAAATCTTTCTTTCCAGAAATCATCAGTAACATTCAACCATTCCAGCGGTGTATGTTGATACAGTGTTCCAAGGGCAGAATAAATCTCTTCTCTCTTTGGAGTAAGAGCAATTACTGTTGTAAATGTTCTGCTTTCATTTGCTTTCAATTCAAATGGTACATAAATTCTGGGATTATCTCCCTGGCCTTCACATACGGAATCCAGAAGCTGAATTGCTGCACAGGCTTCCGGGTGCCATAATACTAGCAATTTCTGATCCCATTCTGATTTATATGGTGTTACTGTATAATCATCGAAATATTTCCCATAATGCTCAAACTGATTTACAAACTTCTGGTCAAATGACAGACGAAGTTTTCCTTTAATTTTGCATCCGGAAGTATTTTTTACTTCTATACAGTAGAATGCTCCTGCAGGTCCCGGAATCGGATGGATTGATGATGCCGGAACTGCTTCTTTCTCCAGAATTGGCGCAAAAGAGAATATTCTGGTTTCCAGTTCCGGATGCTCTGTAGCAGTAACCGGAAGAAAATCATCATAATAAGTTGTCCATGACTGCTTATTTGCACCTGAGATCATCAGACCATTGTCCAGCTCCAGATCATATTTCATTTTTCCAAGAAGTAATGCTGTATCATTCTGATAATACTGACCTATGTATCCTTTAAACTGTCCTCCCAGATCCGTTCCTCCGGATGGTACTGCATAAATTTTATCATGAGGAGTGCACAAAAAGTGCAGTCTGCCCATGGTATCCTGGCCCAAAAGTGTTCTTCCATTTGACTGTGTAAATAGCTGTCTCTCACTTAATGACCAGTCTGTGCGCTCCGAAGTTTCATCATACTGTGCTCTGAAATAAGAAGACTTATATGCCTTTTTCCAGAAATTTTCCCATGTATTATAAATCACATTTCCTCTTAAATGCATTGTTTTTCCTCCTATTCTTAGCCTTTCACACCAGACATTGTTACACCCTCAACAAGATACTTCTGACCAATGGCAAATACAACCACAACAGGTGCAAGCACCAGGCAGGCTGCTGCCATCATTAAATTCCATTCACCTCTGTAAGACCCAGTAAACAACTGAAGTCCCAGTGCAACTGTATATTTTTTCTCAGAATTTAAATATACAAGCGGACTCAGGAAATCATTCCAGGAATTTAAAAACGCAAACATACCTACAACAGCCAGGGCCGGTTTTGTAATTGGCAGGATAATTTTTGTAAAAATCTGAATATGGGAAGCACCGTCCAGATATGCTGCCTCATCAAAATCCTTCGGGATTCCCAGATAAAACTGACGAAGCAGGAATATGTAAAATGCACCGCCTCCAAACCATGCCGGAACAATCAGTGGAATAAAGCTGTCTGTTATTCCAATAGTTCTCCACATCAGAAATGTAGGAATCAAAGTAACCGCAACTGGAAGCATCATACTGCTGATGATGCAGGCAAATACCACATTTCTGCCTCTCCATTTAATTCTTGCCAATCCATATGCACAGATGGAACTGGTAAGCATTGTTCCCACTACACATCCTCCGGTTACAATAAATGAATTCAGGAAATATTTTCCAAAGGGAAGTGTATCAAAAACTTCCTGATAGTTTTCCCACATAAATTTAGAAGGAATCCAGCGAGGCGGCATCATAAACACTTCCACTGTGTTCATCAGTGAACTTCTGATCATCCAGTACAAAGGAACCAGACAAAACAAAACGCCTAAAATCAGCGCAAAATATATTAGAATTTTTGAAATAATTTTCTTTGTATTCTTCATATTCATTCTCCTCCATAATAAACCCAACGGTTGGAAAACTTAAATATGACTGCAGTCAGCACCATAATGATCAGGAACAATACCCAGGCAACTGCACAGGCATTTCCCATTCTTCCAAACTCAAATGCTTCTCTGTACAGATAGTATACATAGAACAAACTGGAATTGTTTGGTCCACCCTGTGTCATAACATAAGACTGGGTAAATATCTGGAATCCATTGATGATTCCCATTACCACATTATAAAAAATTGTAGGAGTCATCATAGGAATCGTAACATGAAGCAGCTTTGCCCAGAATCCGCCTCCATCAATCTCAACTGCTTCCAGAAGCTGTCTCGGTACATCCTGCATTCCGGCAAGGAAAATTACCATTGTAGATCCGGTAGTCCACAGATTAATAAAAACCAGTGTGGGAATAACTGAGCTTTCACCTGAAAGCCATGTGCTTACCGGTAAATGCATTGCCTTTAAAATATTGTTTGCCAATCCCATGTCCGGATTGAAAATCCACATCCAAATCGCTGCCATTGCTACGATCGGAACTACAGTCGGAAGATAAAAGATTGTTCTGAAAAATCCTTTTCCTTTTACATTTGTATTTAACAGCATTGCTATAAAAAAAGAAAATATGATAGCTGTCGGTACAGAAAGCGCAACATAAATTACTGTTACAAGTAATGATTTATAAAAATACGGATCACTTCCACTGAACAGATTTTTATAGTTGCTGATTCCTATAAACTGTCCGCCTGTTGTAAAATTATAATTTGTAAAACTCAGTCCCAGACTGACTACCATCGGAAGCAATGCAAAAATCAAAAATCCCAGAATACAGGGAAGACTGAATAAAATTCCCCAACGATTTTCTCTTTTCTCGCGATTTGTCATTTTATACTTTATTTTCGTCTGCATATTTATTCCTTTCTGGCATTATAGCTATTTCAATCAGGAAAGGCTGCCAAAAGCAGCCTTTCACTTGAATACTTTAAGAACGTTCTCCTGAATAGGTTCCTTCTACCAAAGAATCCGTCTGGCTTTTTACTTCTGTCATTGCTTCTTCTGCCGTTTTCTTTCCAGACCACACCTGTTCCAGTGCAGAGCCCACTAATGTATTAATCTCATTAAAATTCTTTACGTTAATTTCGGTTGCCACTACTGCATGATCATAAGTTGCCTTTACAATAGCGTCCTGAAAGCCCTCTGGTCTTGCAGGCAATTCTTCAGATGCCCAGAAATCAATCTTATCCGGATCAGTATAATATTCTGTCTGTACAGGCATCCATAAAGTTCTGTATAATTCTGTGATTCTTTCTGAACTTTCTGGATTTGTAAGCCACAGATAAAGTTTTTCGGAAGCCTCCAGATGCTTTGTACTCTTGAATATAATCAAAGAACCACCATCAAAGAAAGTAGTATAGTTTTCATCAATTGGGAGAACACCTACGCCCCAGTTGCATCCTGAATTCATAAGATCCAAATGGTTCCAGCTTCCGTCAATGTACATTGCTGTCTGTTTTGCAGCCAGTGCTGTTGCTGCGCTTGGCATTGCATTCTTCTGTACTGCTGTAGGAGATACATGGTACACATTGATCAGATCTGCAAAATTCTGTAAAATCTGAGCTGACTTCTCATCATTTAATCCAAGTCCGTCCATACTCTCATTTAAGTAACCGCCGCCTGCTGATAAAATAAACGGCATATATACATTCCAGTCTGTTCCAAACATTACACCGTACTGTTTAATATTATTTGCATCAAAATCCGGATCAGCTGCATTTCTTCCTTCTGTATCCAGCGTCAGTTTCTGTGCCATCTCTACAAATTCATCCCATGACCAGGCTTCCTCTACCTTAGTCGGCGGCAGATCTACCCCTGCCTCTTCGAAGCAGTCTACATTGTACATCAGATTTGTTGTAACATTGGCCTGAACAGGTCCTGCTGATTCTGTAGGACTCCAGTTCCACCAACAGGTAGACAGATAATCCTCTTTACTAAGTCCCATATCATCCAGAAGATCATAGAAATTATAAATCAGGCCATCCTCACCCATCTGACATTTCCATGAAGCTGAATAACTTACATCCGGTGCTTCGCCGGCTGCAATCATAGCATTCAATTTTGTCAGGAAATCCTCAGATGGAATATGCATCAGATTCACTTCAATATTGGGGTTTGCTTCCATGAATTTATCTACAGATTCCTCAATAGCCTTTTTTTCGTCTCCACTTCCCCAGTAAGTGAATTTTATAGTTTCTTTCTCGTCACTGCCCTTGTTTTCTGCCTTCGCAGTTGTCTCCGTGCTTTCTGAATCTTTAGAAGCTGTCTCACCTGTTCCACCGCATCCGGTAAATAAAGCAGTACAGGTCATTAATGCCGCCAGACCTAAAGCCATTCCTCTTCTCTTCATAAAATTTCCTCCTGTTTTTTATCAGCGCGCTTGTTTTTGATGGTTTTATTATATATCCTTTAATAGATTTTCTCTATGGGACTTTTTTCGGATTATAGCACTTAGATTAGAAACTGACCAAGAGAATAACCAAACCTTCAATTTTATTTTTACATCAATGAAATTATACACAAAAACCTCCGGACATTCCTGCCCGAAGGTTTTCGTTCATTTATATATCAGTTATCCAATATCACTGATCATTTGTCAGATGTAGCTTGTCCAGGATATAGAACACCAGGCTCAGTGCCATACCTACAACACATGCCAGTACCATGCCTGTCAGTTTTACATTTTCCAGATTCAGGGAGATTCCAGAAAGACCTACGATAAATACAACAGAGGTCAGTATCAGGTTTCTGGATTTACCGTAATCTACCTTATTATCTACCAGCATACGAAGTCCTGATGTACCGATCATACCATAGAGCAGGAAAGAAATTCCTCCGATTACAGTACCGGGAATGGTATTGATCAGTGCTGCCAGTTTTCCAAGGAA
Source organism: uncultured Blautia sp. (assembly GCA_900556555.1). Taxonomy (GTDB): domain Bacteria; phylum Bacillota; class Clostridia; order Lachnospirales; family Lachnospiraceae; genus Blautia. Next base: position 8,420 of record USPF01000041.1, on the reverse strand, counting down.
AGAACAGCAGATAGAGAGAACAGCCGCACCTCCGATTACCTGCACACTGTAAACCTTTGTCATGGTCATAACACCAATATTCTCACCATAAGTAGTTGTGGGTACAGAACCCATACATGCAGACAGAGTTGTAGAAAAGAAGTCTGCAAAAAGAGAACGATGTAAGCCTGGTTCTTTCAGCAGATCTTTCCTTACAATCTTGCTGGTTACGATCTGATATGTATTATTCAATCCGCTGATGGACATAGTCTTTTTTGCTGAATCATAAATAAATTCACCAGCTATCTCCAATTCACGACCCATATTTAGACTCTTGAAATCCCATATTTCGTCTACAAACATGTCCTCCCCACCTTGATAATTGAAACTACATTATTGTTCACGGTTTATGGCACTTAATTTCAGATTTCCATACTGACATTCTGCAAATTCAAAATCCCAAAATTCTATCATCATTATTTTCCTCAAACACACAAAGCTTTCTATATTACTCCAAAATGCTTAAACGCCTTCATAATAGCTTCTTCCTTTTCAGGAGTTACGTGAGGCTGCTTTGCTTTTTCTGACTTAGGCAAATAATGATTCTCTCCGGTCTCAATTCCGCATTTTTTCTTCACCTGTGCGATATAAAGCGATGACACCTTTAGACCAGACTCACTAATGGTATACTCCTTCACCTGAGCATAAGTTGCTTTTCCCTTGAATTCAGATAAATCCATACCCTCTAAAGAGAAATCCACCTTAACTTTTCTGCTGTCGACCATTCCCTTGGAAAGTAAGACTACCGTCTCCACATGCACCGTCTGGCAAAACTGATCTACACAGCAAACCTTTTCCACCCTGTACCCTCTTGCCAAAAACATTTCCAAGTCCCTTGCCAGGCTGGTTGGTTTACAGGAAATATAGACCATCTGCTCCACACCATAATCAATGATTTTCGGCAATGCTTTTGGGTGAATCCCGTCTCTTGGCGGATCCAGGACAATGAAATCCGGCTTTTCTTCTATCTCATCCAGAACTTTCAGCACATCTCCTGCAATAAACCTGCAGTTTTCGATGCCATTGAACTTCGCATTTTCACCGGCTGCTGTGACCGCTTCCTCTACGATTTCCACGCCAATGACTTCTTTCGCCACAGCAGCTAAAATCTGAGAAATTGTCCCTGTTCCGCTGTACAGGTCAAACACCGTCATATCCTTTGTGTCTCCGATATATTCTCTGGCAGTCTCATAGAGAACCTCTGCACCGTAAGAATTGGGCTGGAAGAAGGAGAACGGTGTGATTTTGAACTTTAATCCCAAGATTTCTTCATAGAAATAGTCCTGCCCGTACAAGATTCTTGTCTCATCACTCTTTACCACATCAGAAAGAGAATCATTGATAATGTGGAGAAAGCCCACAATCTTTCCTTCCAGTTTCAGGTTCAGCAATCGCTCTTTTAATTCCTGAAAGTCTGTTTCAATCTGGCTGGTAGTGACCAGATTTACCAGCATTTCCCCTGTAGTATTTCCTCTTCTAAGCAGTAAATGACGCCAAAAACCGGTATGCTGCATTTTGTGATAATACGCATATCCCTGTTCCCGGCAATATTCTAAGACACAGGCCAGAATTTTATTCATATCCTCATGAACCAGTTTGCAGTCTAAAGCATTTAATACATCATAAGTGCTCCCTTTCTTATGTAAACCAAGAGACAAGGGGCCGTCTTTATATTCATCCCCAAATGAGAATTCCATCTTATTACGGTATGCAAATTCCTTTGGACTGCCTTTGATACCTTCAAAGGTATAATCTGGATTGCCCTGCTCATCCACCTGTCCGCCTGATTTCACTGCCTGATCTATCAATTTTTTTATCTGCTCTGCCTTCATCTCCAACTGGCTCTCATAAGACATGGTCTGGTACATACATCCACCGCAGTCTGGAAAAATACTGCACATAGGATTTCTTGTTTCCAGAGGTGATTTTTCTAAAACCTCCAGCAGTCTGCCCTCCAGCCTTGAGCCTTTCTTTTTGTTAATCATGAACCTGACTTTCTGTCCCGGCATTGCATTTTTTACAATTACTTTTTTATCTTCTACCTGAACAATTCCTTTGTTTGGAAAGTCTACATTTTCAATAATTCCCTGATAAATTTCTCCTTTTTTCAATCTTCTGCTCCCTTCTGCCATTTTTTCTATAAACATCTATACAGAAAAAGAAGCTCCGGTTTCCCGAAGCTCCTTATTTGATTTCATTTACTTGTCTTCCTCATCCTCATCTTCGAAGTAATCATCAAAATCATCGTCGAAATCTTCTTCAAAATCTTCCAGATAATCCGGTGTGAAGAAACGATAAACTGCATATGCGATTCCAGCTACGGCTGCAACAGCACCGATAATTGCCAGTACCCATAAAACAGTATTTTTATTTCTCTCATCCTCTTTTTTCTGCAATGCTGTAATTAAATCCTCAATACGATTCATACCTTCTGCACCTTCCTCTCTTTTCACAGATTGACTGCAAAATACTTCTTTAAGATATTATACCACCGAAATCTTAGTTTTACTATATTTTCTTCAAATTTTCTATGAAGTTAAAAACCTCTGTAAAACTTGGTTCAAAGATTTACAGAGGTTTGCTTTTGATTCTTATTTATCTCTCCAGATAATTCTTCCCTTGCTCAGGTCATATGGAGACATTTCAATGGTAACTTTATCTCCCGGAAGAATACGAATGAAGTTCATTCTTAATTTTCCGCTGATGTGTGCTAAAATCACATGTTTATTTTCCAGTTCAACCTTGAACATTGCGTTAGGTAATTTTTCTAACACGGTTCCTTCTACTTCAATAACGTCTGCCTTAGACATAAACTAATCCTCCTGCTGATTGTTCTTAAATTCTTTAATGGCTCTTTTTATATGTTCATCACGGATTTGCTGGCCGTTTTTTAATTGTTCACGGAACCATTCCGGTATCTTATAGCATACCTGGACGTGCATCCGTTTTTTCTTCTTCATCCGGTTCAAAGTGCGGACTTCTCCATCTGCTAAATAGAGATTATCTCCGTCTATATCCATAATGATATACCATTTTCCTGTATCATGTCCTGCTTTAGATTGGGCAAGCATTCCCTTGGTAAGTTCTCTCATAATCTCTCCTGTTTATCTGGTCAGGGTGAGAATCTCTGGTTCTCCCTCAGTAATCAGCACCGTATTTTCATAATGTGCTGACAAAGAACCATCCTGAGTCACTACAGTCCAGTCATCATCCAGCCACTCTACATCTGCACGCCCTATATTAATCATCGGCTCAATCGCCAATGTCATTCCAGGCACCAGGCGGATTCCTCTCCGTCTCTGATGGAAATTAGGAATCTGGGGATCTTCATGAAGATGGGTTCCTATACCATGCCCTACCAGGTCACGCACTACTCCATATCCAAATCTCTCTGCATATGCTCCGATTGCTGTGGAAATATCATTTAAATGATACCCTGCTTTTGCATACTTGATTCCTTCAAAAAAGCTTTGTTTTGTAACATCCATAAGCTGCTGTGCTTCTTTTGATACAGTGCCAACTGCATAGGTACGGGCTGCATCGGAATGATATCCCTTATAGATCAGTCCAGCATCCAGGCTCACAATATCCCCTTCCTGAAGTACACGCCTGTTGTTTGGAATTCCATGAACCACTTCATCATTTACTGACACACAGATGGATGCCGGATATCCATTGTAATTCAAAAAATTGGGAATACATCCAAGATTGCGGATTAATTTCTCTCCTAAACGGTCAATATCCAGCGTTGTAATTCCCGGTTTGATAAATTCTCCCAACTCATTATGCACGATTTCCAGAAGTCGGCCTGATTCCCGCATCAGTTCTATCTCTCTGGCAGTTTTAATTGTTACTGACATTTTTACGCTCCTAACACATCCACAATTGCCTGGAATACATCTTCCATGTCAAGGGTTCCATCTACTTCTTTTAATACGCCTGCTTTTGCATAATAGTCAATAAGAGGCTGTGTCTGATCATGATATACACCAAGACGTTTTAATACTGTTTCCGGCTCATCATCTGGTCTTAAAATCAGTTTTTCACCACAGGTATCACAGATACCTTCTGTTTTGGGTGCATTGAATTGAACATGGTAAGTTGCACCGCATCCTACACATGCTCTGCGGCCAGACATACGGTTTACAATATTTTCATCAGGAACTTCCACATTCACAGCGAAATCTACCTTCTGTCCCATTTTAGCTAATGCCGCATCAAGACTTTCTGCCTGTGGAATGGTTCTTGGGAAACCGTCCAGAATATAACCATTTGCACAGTCTTCCTGTCCGACTCTGTCAATAACAAGGTCAACTGTCAATTCATCTGGAACAAGCAGTCCCTGATCCATATAAGTCTTTGCTTTTTTTCCTAATTCTGTGTTGTTCTTAATGTTGGCTCTGAAAATATCTCCTGTAGAAATATGAGGGATTCCATATTTAGCAGCGATTTTTTTCGCCTGTGTTCCTTTTCCTGCACCTGGCGCACCTAACATAATAATTTTCATACCCATTACCCCTTTCTATAGTTCTTCTCTTGGTTTCTATCATACACTATAAAAACCATTTATGCTACATAAAATTTCAGAGACCGGAGCAGGAAGAAAAACTCACATATTCTGTGAATCTTCTTTTGTCATTTCAAGCAGTACAACTGCCCTCCCTGCGACGGTCTCTTCTCATTATTTATTATTCACTTAAAAAACCTTTGTAATTACGGACTAACATACGGGACTCAATCTGTTTTAATGTTTCCAGAACAACACCCACAACGATAATCAGGGAAGTTCCTCCGAAGGAAACATCTGCACCGAACACACCGTTAAAGAAGAACGGTATCACGGCAACAATCACCAGACCTGCAGCACCGATGAAAATCAGATAACTCAGGATTTTCTCTAAATATTCCTGGGTTGGTTTTCCTGGACGGATACCCGGTACAAAACCGCCCTGCTTTTTCATATTATCTGCAACTTCCATAGGATTGAAAGTAATAGATGTATAGAAATAAGCAAAGAAGATAACCAGTACAATGTACAGCACTAAACCAAGGGAATACCATGGTGCACTTGGATTAAACCAGTTATTTGAAGTCAAGCCCATTAAAATCTGGCTTCCAATACCGGTTCCACCTGTCCAGCCAGTGAAGCTGGCAATAATTACCGGGAAGGACATCAGAGATGAAGCAAAGATAATAGGAATAACACCTGCTGTATTCACTTTTAAAGGAATAGAGCTGGACTGTCCTCCTGTAATCTTTCTTCCCACCATTTTCTTGGAATACTGTACAGGAATTTTTCTGACACCGCCATTGAGGATTAATACCAGCACAACTACAACCAGAATGATTGCAATAATAATCAGTGCTGCCAAACCGCCTCTGGCATATGTTTTTCCCTTTACGAACTGGTCAAACAAAGTTACCAGGTCGCTTGGAATTCTGGATACGATATTTACCATCAATACAATGGAAATACCATTTCCAATACCTTTATCTGTGATCTGCTCACCAATCCACATCAGCATAGCAGAACCTGCTGTTAAACAGGCCACAACAACAACTGCTTTCATAAAGTTCATATCAGGAATAAGTCCTCTGTTACCAAAACCTACTGTCATAGCAATAGACTGGAATAAAGAAAGACCAATTGTCAGATAACGAGTGATAGCAGTCATTTTCTTCCTGCCCTCTTCTCCGTCACGCTGCATTTCTTCTAACTTAGGAATTGCTATTGTCAGAAGCTGGATGATGATGGAAGAAGTAATATAAGGAGTGATGCTCAGTGCAAAGATGGACATTTCTGTAAAAGAGCCGCCAGTGAATGCGTCAAAAAAGTTGAACGCATCACTGGACTGGCTTGCAAACCAATCTTTGAAGTAATCTGCATTGACTCCCGGGATGGGAAGCTGTGATCCAATACGAATCACAACAATCATCAGGAATACGTAGAAAATACGACGTCTTACATCCTTTATTTTAAAGGCATTCTGAAGAGTCTTGAGCATTAGATCACCTCTACTGTTCCACCTGCTGCTTCGATTTTAGCCTTTGCACTTTCGCTTACAGCGTTAACTTTAACATTTACTTTCTTAGTAAGTTCGCCGTTACCAAGAAGTTTTACACCATCTCCTAATTTAGAGATTGCACCAGAAGCTAATAAAACTGCTGGAGTAACTTCTGTACCGTCTTCGAATCTGTTTAAGATATCAACGTTAACTGCAATAATTTCTTTAGAATTTCTGCATTTGAAGCCTCTCTTAGGAAGTCTTCTATATAAAGGCATCTGACCACCTTCGAAACCTGGTCTCTTAGCACCAGAACGTGCTTTCTGACCTTTGTGGCCTTTACCTGCTGTTTTACCATTACCTGAACCGTGTCCACGGCCTCTTCTGAATTCGTTGCTCTGTTTGGAGCCTTCAGCTGGTCTTAAATTTGATAATTCCATGATGGCACCTCCTTCTTTGTAATATTAGATTTCTTCTACTTTCACCATGTGGCTTACCTGACGGATCATACCGCGAACGGATTCATTGTCAGGCATTTCCACTGTTTTGTTCAGTTTTCTTAAACCTAAAGCTTCTACAATTTTTCTGTTTTTCGGTACAGCACCGATGGTGGATTTCACCAATGTGATTCTTAATTTATCTGCCATTTGTCTGATCCTCCTTATGCAAAAATCTCATCAACAGATTTTCCACGAAGTTTTGCAACTTCTTCCGGAGTCTTTAACTGGCTTAAACCTGCAATAGTAGCCAGAACTACGTTCTGTTTGTTACGGGAACCCATACATTTTGTACGGATGTTCTTAATACCTGCAAGTTCGATAACCGCACGAGCTGGACCTCCGGCAATAACACCAGTACCTTCTGGAGCTTTCTTTAAGAGCATTTCTGCACTTCCGAATTTTCCAACAAAGTCATGTGTAATACTTCCGTTTTCGTCTCTTGCTACAGTAACTAATTTTTTCATAGCATCTTCTTTTCCTTTGCGGATAGCTTCAGGAATTTCAGCTGCTTTTCCTAAACCAGCGCCAACATGTCCGTTGCCGTCACCAACAACAACTAAAGCTGTGAAACGGAAGTTACGACCACCTTTAACAACCTTTGTTACACGCTTGATTGATACTACTTTTTCTTCTAACTCAAACTGGCTAGCATCAATAATAGAACGTTTCATGTGTTCATTTCCTCCCTAATTAGAATTCTAACCCAGCTTCTCTTGCTGCGTCTGCTAAAGCTTTCACTTTTCCGTGATAAATGAAGCCGCCTCTGTCGAATACAACTTCTTTAATACCAGCTTCGATTGCTCTTTTTGCAATTACAGTTCCTAAGTATGCTGCTGCATCAACGTTATTGGTTTTTTCTAACTCAGCTTTTACTTCTTTCTGTGTTGTAGAAGCAGAAACTAAAGTTTTTCCAACTGTATCGTCAATAATTTGAGCATACATATGATTATTGCTGCGGAATACTGCTAAACGTGGTGTAGCAGTTGTACCGCTAAGATGATTACGTAATCTTCTATGTTTTTTTGTGCGAACTTTCGCTCTTGATACTTTACTAACCATTTTTACACTCTCCTTACTTATTTCTTACCAGTTTTACCAACTTTACGTCTGATAACTTCATCAGCATATTTAATACCTTTACCTTTGTATGGTTCAGGTCTTCTCTTATCTCTGATTTCAGCAGCGTACTGGCCAACTTTTTCTTTGTCAATTCCGGAAATAACGATTTTATTTCCATCAACTTTAGATTCAATTCCTTCTGGATCTTCCATCTCTACTGGATGAGAATATCCTAAGCTCAGAACTAATTTTTTACCCTGTTTGGATGCTCTGTAACCTACACCGTTAACTTCCAGAGTTTTTTCATATCCCTGGCTAACACCTGTTACCATATTCTGGATCAGTGTTCTTGTTAAACCATGTAAAGATTTCATTTTCTTTAAGTCGTTTGGTCTAGTTACAACAACATGACCATCTTCCAATTTAATTGACATTTCAACCGGTAACGCTCTTTCAAGTGTTCCTTTAGGACCCTTTACGGTCACTACGTTGTTCTCAGCAACTTTTACTTCTACTCCTGCTGGAACAGCTACAGGCAGTCTTCCAATTCGTGACATACCAAATTCCTCCTTACTTAGATTTTCGGAAGGGCCAATTATGGTTCCCCTCTGTTTTCAGTATTGCTTCTATATGATAAAGGACAAAGTCCTGTTATCTTCTCGTCTGGACATAATAAAAAACTCGCTTGGACACAAAAATTACCATACGAAAGCTAAAACTTCTCCACCTACATGAAGTTTTCTAGCTTCTTTGTCTGTAATTACTCCCTGGTTTGTAGAAAGGATTGCAATTCCTAATCCGCCTAATACTCTTGGAA
>USPF01000040.1 GCA_900556555.1 uncultured Blautia sp. | reverse complement strand
ACAATTTTCTAACAAAAAAATAATATTATTGCTTTTTTTTTCCTTTTATATTATAATATGGGTTGTAAAAAGAATTTACCCTTCAAAAATTTTTTTTACATTATAACCCCTTATTTAATTATTTATACTCCCCTCGAAACGTCTGACAGCTCCCCTGTCAGACGTTTCTTTTTTCTTTTCTGACCGCACAGAAAAACCGGCCACATAAACGCCAGCCGGTTTCTAATATTACAAATGAAATTCTTCTGCCAGTTTCTTAAATCCATCCATAGAATTTAAAATGGTTTCATATGCCACGCAGTAGGCAATACGCACATATCCGGGACACGCAAAGGAAGACCCTGGTACAATCAGGATGTTGTATTTCTTAGCTGCCTGGCAGAACACTTTCTCGTCCTCTACAGGAGATTTTACAAACAGGTAGAAAGCACCTTCCGGTTTAATACAGGAAAATCCAAGGTTTTTAAGTCCGCTATACAAGGCTTCCCTGTTTCTGTCATAATAAGGAACGTCTGCCTGTGCATCCAGACATTTTGCCACAGCACGCTGCATCAGAGAAGGTGCATTGACATAGCCCAGGATTCTGGTTGCCACATTGGCTGCTGCCTGAACATCTGCTGCATCGGCTGCCTCATCTGGAATCACCAGATATCCGATACGCTCTCCCGGCAATGAAAGCGATTTACTGAAAGAATATCCCACAATGGTATTCTCATAGTATTTTGTGAGGTATGGTACTTCCACTCCATCATATGCCAGCTCACGGTATGGTTCATCAGAAATCAGATAAATGTCTGTACCAAATTCTTTCTGTTTTCGTCTGAGCAAATCTGCCATAGCCACAATCGTCTTCTCAGAATATACAACACCCGTAGGATTATTGGGAGAGTTAATGATTACAGCTTTTGTCTTTTGGGTAATCTTCTCTTCCATTTCTGTAAGGTTTGGCTGGAAAGTCTCTGTATCTGGGCTCACCACCACAACTACACCGTCATAGTTTGCCACATAAGAATTATACTCGCCAAAATAGGGTGCAATGACCAGCACCTCATCCCCAGGGTTTAACAGGGATTTCAATGCTACATTCAGCCCTCCTGCTGCACCTACTGTCATAACAATATTGTCTTCATGAAAAACAGTACCAAATCTCTTATTTAAAGAATCTGCCACCGCTTTTCTCACATCTTCATATCCACTGTTGCTCATATATCCGTGGAGCATCACTGGGTCATCATTTTCTAATTCTTCTATGATGGCTTCTTTTACCTGGACAGGTGCAGGAACATTGGGGTTTCCCAGGCTGAAATCATATACATTTTCAGCTCCGCATTTGACAGCCAGTCTCTTTCCTTCTTCAAACATTGCCCGGATTGCGGAACTATTCTGAATCATCACTTTCATTTTATCTGCTATCATAGTATTATCCTCCACATGCTTCCATAATCAAAATTCATTTTTTTGATTATACTTTCTTTTTTGTATTAAATCAACGTTTTATTGCTTTAAACCAAAAAAACCTTTAATAAATTTCCCATTACATACTGGAGGAAGTATATAATTGATAATAAATACCCCGTTTTTCCATCAATGTTTCGTGATTTCCCTCTTCCACAATATGATTTCCTGAAAGAACAAGAATACGGTCTGCACCATGGATTGTAGTCAGACGATGAGCAATCGTAATCGTAGTCCTTCCTGCTGCCAGTTTATCCAGGGATTCTGCTACCAGATGTTCACTTTCATTATCAAGGCTGGCTGTGGCCTCATCCAGAATAACCAGTTTCGGAGAACGCACCATAACACGGGCAATACTGATTCTCTGTTTCTGCCCGCCTGACAGTTTCACGCCACGCTCTCCCACATAAGTATCATAGCCATCCTTTAATTCCATAATAAACTCATGGGCTCCTGCCATCTTCGCTGCCTGAATAACCTCTTCTCTTGTGGCATCTGTCTTTCCATAGGCAATATTCTCATACACACTGCCGGAAAACAGATATACATCCTGCTGTACCACTCCAATATTGCTTCTCAGGCTCTCAAGAGTAACATTTTTAATATTCTGGCCATCCAGAAGGATTTCTCCCTCTGTAGGATCATAGAAACGTGGAATCAAACTGCAAAGTGTTGTTTTTCCTCCGCCCGAAGGTCCAACCAGTGCCACCTTTTCTCCTGGTTTGATGGTGAGATTAATGTCTGACAATACCTGAGTGTGGTCATCTGGATATTCAAAGGACACATTCTTAAACGTAACTTCACCCTTCACATCCTGAATAGGCTTTGCTCCTTCTTCATCAAAAATATCAATTTTTGCTTCCATCAGCTCAGAGAAACGCTCAATTCCCGTCATTCCTCTCTGGAATTGTTCTGCAAATTCAATAATACGGCGGATGGTTGTAAGAAGCGTGCTTACATACATAGTGTATGCTACCAGGTCAGCTGGCTTAATGAGCCCCTTGATCATAAAAATACCACCTGCAACAATCACTACCACATACATCAGTCCATCAAAAATACGGATGGTGTTCTGAAAAGCAGCCATATATTTATAAGTCTGACGTTTTATCTTCAAAAACTCCTGATTGTCACGGTCAAACTTATCAATTTCTACCTTTTCATTTGCAAAGGCACGTACTACTTTATTTCCAAGAAGGCTGTCTTCAATTCTGGCATTTAATTCTCCTATATGATTTCTCTGACGTTTAAATGCCTTTCTCACCTGCAAATTAAAATAGGTACAGGAAACTGCCATAACAGGAATCAGAACAAAAATAATGACTGTAAGAAGAACATTCACTCGTGCCAGGATAATAAAAGAAACGACACCTTTTAAGAAGGCAATAAAAAACTCTTCTGGACAGTGATGTGCGAATTCCGTGACATCAAATAAGTCACTGGTAATCCTTGCCATAATCTGCCCAATCTTGGTGTTGTTGAAATAATTATCTGACAGTTTCTGCAAATGCCTGAAAGCATCATCACGCATATCCGTTTCGATAGCAGCTCCCATAACATGTCCAATATATGCCATGTAAAAACTTGCCAGTCCATCAATAATCCTGAGTGCAAAATACAGCATTCCAATCGTCACAACAGTTTTTACAGTAAGAGACGCCAGATCCCGCATTCCTACATCCGTAATATAACGGAGAATCAACGGCAATACCAGCTCGCACACCGTAGTAAGTGCAGCACAGAATAAATCCATAATCATAATGCCTTTATACTTACCGTAATAAGGCACAAAACGTTTTAATAGTTTGCTTGTTTTCATTTTTCTATTTTCCCCTCTTTCCTAAATGTAATAGGTTTAAGTGTATCACACAACTTTTCTTTTTTCCATACGTTTATTTATTTCACTTCACTAGAAAGGAGCACTGCTCCATGGTCATCCAGACCGTTTTGCAATGCTCCCAAGAACTCTTGTTATTTTGTTTTCAAATTAAAGTCCAGCCAGTCTAAGAACTTCCGGTACTTTAGATTCCCATCCAAGTGCCATGATATGAACACCCTGGCAGTATGGTTTACATTCTCTGATGATACGGGCAGCAATTTCTACGCCTGTGATACCAGCTTTTGTTTTTTCTTTATCTGCTTTCAGTTCGTCAATCATGTATTCCGGTACATGGATACCAGCAACATTTGCGTTCATGTATCTGCACATACCAACATTCTTAGGAATAACGATACCAACCTGAACCGGTTTACCAAACTGTTTTGCTTTTTCCATGAATTCGATAAATTTCTCTGGTTCGTAAACAGCCTGTGTCTGGAAGTAATCAGCACCTGCCATAACTTTACGTTCCATTTTTGCAAGCTGTGCATCAATAGAATCGCTGCATGGAGATACTACAGCACCTTTTGCAAATTTAGGCGGTTCACCATCCAGAGGATTTCCACCGAGGTCAACACCTGACTCTAATAATTTTACAGTGTGAAGCAGAGATACGGAATCCAGGTCAAATACTGGTTTTGCACCTTTGTGGTCACCCATTTTTGTATGGTCACCTGTCAGGCACAGGATATTATCGATTCCCATTACTGCTGCGCTCAGAAGGTCTGACTGCAGAGCAATACGGTTTCTGTCACGGCATGTAAGCTGGAAGATTGGTGTAAGTCCTTCATCTTTCAGTGCTCTACAGGTTGCAAGAGAACCAAGACGCATAACAGAAGACTGATTGTCTGTTACGTTTACTGCTGTGATACCGCTTAAATACTCTTTTGCTTCTTCCAGGATATGTTCAATATGAATCCCTTTCGGCGGTCCAACTTCTGCTGTTACAACAAATTCACCACGATCAAATTTCTCAGTAATTTTCATTTCACATTGCTCCAATCATTATAAATTTATTTAGACACTTCGTCATCAGTTGCGAAATTACGCACCTGTACCGGGCATTTCAGTGCATCCAGACGGCCAATCTGTGCCAGACGTCTGTAAATACGCTCCCAGCCACATTCCATATTGCTGTCCACTTCACATTTTCCATCTTTAGAACCGCCGCACTGTCCGTTGACAAGACTCTTGGAGCAGGCAGTGATTGGGCAGATTCCGCCGGTAAGATTCAGGTAACATTCACCACACTGTTTGCAGTCAACTTCTGGCGGTGTCACACCCTGGAATCCAGGCAGAGGATATGTATCACATGCTGCGCAAACAACCTTATCGGACAGGTATTCAGCAATGGTCTGTACACCTACACCGCAGGAGAATACCAGAACCACATCAGCGGCTTCTACCTGGCTTTTATATTTCTCAAGGCGCAGCTTCATATTTTCCGGATTACAAATGTAATCTTTTGTCATAATTCCTGTTACATTTCCGGCAGCAACCATTTCTTTCTGAAGCTCATCTGCTTCTTTCTCCGGAAAATGAACTTCTTTACATCCATGGCAGTTAATGATGAAAACTTTCTTTCCTTCCACCAGGGACGCAATTGTTTCTTTTGATTTTAATTCGGTAATTAACATATTACTTCAGCTCCCTTACTGCTAACTTTCCTGCTTTAATCTTAGATACAAGCGGAATCTTGGAAGAACAGATAAATTCACAACATCTGCACTCGACACAATTCATAACGTTCATGTCCTTCATGCCCTGCCAGTTCTGCTCATCCGCATATTTTGCAAAATACAGCGGAGACAGTTCCATCGGACAGACATCAACACAACGTCCGCACTTAATACATGCTACTTCTTCTGTTTCATCAGTATCAATTGCAATAATACCGTTGGAACCTTTCATCATAGGTACATTCAGATCTTTCAGTTCAAATCCCATCATAGGACCGCCCATCTTAATCAGAACATCATCCTCTGTGGTACCTCCACAGTAATCAATAAGTTCCTGTACATTTGTACCAATCTTAACGATGAAGTTGCCAGGGTTCTTAATCTTCGGACCAGTTACAGTGGCAACACGCTCAATCAGAGGCATGCCTGTCTGGATAGCATCAGAAATAGCTTTTACTGTACTGACGTTACTTACTACAACACCTACATCTGCAGGAAGACCGCCGTTTGGAACAATTCTTCCCATAACACGTTTGATCAGAGTTTTTTCAGCACCCTGTGGATATTTTGTCTTGGCAACAAATACATCAATATTATCAAGATCAGCAACCTTTGCCTGAAGATGTTCAATAGCATCCGGTTTGTTGTCTTCGATTACAATAAGACCTTTTTCTGCTCCTGTTGTCTTGAGAATTGCTTTCAGACCATAAATAATATCATCTGCAAACTCAAGAAGCACTCTGTGGTCTGCTGTCAGCATTGGCTCACATTCGCAGCCGTTTAACAGAATAGTGTCTACCGGTTTCGCTGGTTTTAATTTTACACAAGTAGGGAATCCTGCACCACCCATACCAACGATACCTGCTTCTTTGATGATCTCAATGATTTCATCTGGAGTCAGTTCTTCGTATGATTTATGTGGTTTTACAGATTCATGCAGTTCATTCTTGCCATCGGATTCGATAACAACGGCTGTCATTTCGCAGCCTCTTGTAGCATGCATACGTGGCTCGATTGCCACAACGGTACCGCTGACACTGGAGTGTACCGGTGCACTGATAAAGCCGGCAGCCTCACCAATCTTCTGACCTACTTTTACATAATCTCCAACCTGTACGATTGGATTAGCCGGTGCTCCAAGATGCTGGGACATCTGAATCACTACGGTCTTAGGATCCGGGAATCTCTGAAGAGCAAGATGCTCACTGAATTCCTTATGCTCTGAAGGATGAACACCGCCATAGTAGCCAGCACATCTTTCTTCACGGATTTCTTTTACATATTTCTTGATTACTTCTACATCTGTCTTAAAGTAATCACGAATCTGAACCGGCTGTTTTAAGAATTCTTCCAGGCGGCCCTGCTGTTCCAGTTTTTTGTTAATCTTTTCCCATGCACAATCTTTATCAGGATTAATCTCGCATTTTCCATTCTTTGCACCGCCGCACTGGCCGTTTACAAGGCTCTTGGAGCAGTCAACGATTGGACAGATTCCTCCTGTGAGGTTCAGATAACACTGAGCACATGCATCACAGCTCTTCTTTGTAAGAGCCATACCATGATGACCTGTATAGTTCAATGTGTTTGCTGCTGCGTAAGTCGGTTTTCCTGACAGTTCCGCAACGGTCTGTACACCAAGACCACAGGAGATCACAACTACATTCTCTGTTCCTTCCGGAATCATGTCTTTGATCTTTCTCTCGGTCTGAACCTTATTACACACAAAATCGACCTTGGCACTGCCGGTAACTGTTTTTCCCTGCTTTGCAGCGAGTTCTAAGAACTCATCACAGTCCGGTTCGTCAACGGTCACAAATTCCTTGAAGCACTTGTTACAAGCAATTACAAACAGGTTGTCCTTATCCGCAAGCAGGGCTTCCAGTTCATCATGCTCTTTCAACTTATACTTAGTATAGTTTTCCAATTGCTCACCTTCCTTACATAATGATTTATAAACATATAAACATAACAAGTATCTGTTTTTCTTAATGTCTCAAAATACAGATAAGATTGGAAAAACAGATAACTGAAGTTTACACTTTTTATAATTAAACTTATATCACAAAATATCAATATTGTCCAGTACCTATCGTTTTTCGCTTTTAAAAAATATACACTTTGCACAATTTTTTCTCTTTTTTTGTTTCTATTACGGTCAAAAATTACCCTCACAAAAACCTTTCATTCTTAACCAATTAAGTCCATTTAACTAATTTAACTTTAAAACGGCAGACTCTCCCTCACACACAGCACCCCCGAGGATGTCAAGTCATTGCTACAAACTTTTTGACCTTTTTTCCCTCGATTTTTCCCATAAAACCGTTGTTTTGGAACAGAGGACGTTATATTGTTGTCACAAAATCAGTAGGGAGGATGTAACGTCATTGCGACAAGTTCAGTAGTAGAGGACGTTACATTATTGCTGCAAATCAAGTCAGTGCCTTCCATTCCACCTCCACTCTCCCATCATCATACACATATATCCCCTGCACATATTCTTCCAGCATCTCTCGTGTCATCTTTTCATAGCCTAAATACTTCAACATTTGCTCCACCGGAACATTCTTTTTCATCAGGATTTCTTTCTCACCATTTATCAGTTCTTCCAGTTCCTGTACACGTTTCTGCAGTCGTTCTCTTTCTTCTTCCAACTGCTTCTTGGCTTCCATAAACTGGTTCTGGTTCATCTGTCCCTCGTGATACTTCTCATAGTTCCGGCGGTTCTGAATCTTTATCTGCTCCTGACGTTTTTCGCAGTCTGCACTTTCCATCTTATAGGCTTCTATGCTGTCCTCATGCTGTTTTCTCATAGATTGCTGCATCTGTTCTTGGCTGATATTCTGACGTAAGTATGCCTTAATTTCTGCCAGCACAATATGCTCCAGCATTTTGTTATCCGCTTTCCCGGCAAAACACCCTGTATCTTCTTTTCCTTTACTGTACGCACAGCTATAAAGGATATGACCATGAACCGGATTGCTTGAAGTCAGGCTTCTGCGACAATTCCCACATTTTACATAACCACCTAATAATGTTGTTTCCCTGTCAAATTTGCTTTTCTTGGTGTATCTGATCTGCAGGGACTGTGCTTTCTCAAAGACCTCTTTTGATACAATCGGCTCGTGATGGTTTTCCATTACTTTCCACTGATTTCTCGGCACTGGTACTTCTTTCCCTGTTCCGGGATCTGGAATCTTTGTCTTTCCATAAACCATACAGCCTATATAAGTCTTATCATCCACAATCTTCCGTATCATATCACTCGTCCACTGCAATCCTCTTGATGCCGCTTTCTTGCTGTCTGATTTCTGCCGTCTGCTCATAGACTGCAAGGGAGTCAGTACCCCCTCCTCATTGAATAACTTACAAATTTCCATCTTGGAATACCGCTGGTTGGTCAGTTCAAATACTCTGCGGATTACTTCCGCTTCGTCCTCTACAATCACCAATTCTTTCTTATTTTCAGGATTGATTCGATACCCATACGGTGCAGAGCCACAGCAATACTCACCTTTTTCTCGTCTGGTACTGACTGCCGCTTTTACCTTTACGGACTGATCTTTCACATAAAAATCTGCTATCAGTCCTTTAAACTGTACTTCAATATCCGAACTCTTTCCCTTATAATCTTTAGAATCATATCGGTCTGAGATAGAAATGAATCGTACTCCCAGGAATGGAAAAATCTGTTCCAGATAAGTTCCCATCTCAATATAGTTTCTGGCAAAACGTGAAAAATCTTTTACTACAATACACTGCACTTTGTTCTCCCTGGCAAGTTCCAGAACCTGCTTAATTGCCGGACGTTCCATACTAGAACCAGAATATCCATCGTCGTAGAACTCCTGAAAGGGCATAGCCACCAGTTCAGGAATATTGGAAATATAATCTTTTACCAGTTTTCTCTGATTAATAATGCTGTTACTTTCTCCCTCTGAGTCATCTTCCATGGAAAGGCGGTAATATCCAATAATCAGTTTCTGATCACTCATGTTCTACCGCCCCCTTAAACCCGAAGTTGATTTCCAGTTTGCCATCACTATATAGATACATACTTTCAATCAAGCCTTCTGCAAGTTCCGCATTGATTCTGGTTGTCCCATCCAGCTCCAGCAGGCTTCGTAAAAATCTGCCTTCTTCTTTCTGCTGTTTTTCCAGCTTTCGTATGGTCTGCTCTAAAGACTTCTTTCTCTCTTCGCAGAACTCTTTCCAGCTATTACGGTCATCTTTCATTTCTATATAGGCTTCTTTGGAAAGTTCCCCCTCTTTATATTGCATAAATGCCTGTGCCAGTTTTTCTGAACGTCTTTCCATATCTGCATCCTGTTTCCTGATCTCTGCTTGAGTTTCTTTGATTTTGGTAAGAAATACTGCACTGCTTATAGCAGACATCTCCTTTTTCCGTAAGCCAGATAACTGAAACTGTCTGGTCAGCTCTGAACGGACAATTTTCTGCAATTTTTCTTCGGAAATTGATTTATGACTGCATTTCCTTTCGTCCCGGTACTGAGCAGCATTGCAAAAGTAATACACATTGCCTCTGTATCTGCGTGTACACATTTTCCGCTTGCAGTCTCCACAATAGAATACATTATAAAATGCTCTTTCATCCTCTTCCCATCTTGCCGTAGTTTTTGTTGTTTTCTGTTGTGCTGCTTTTAACCTGACTTGTGCTTTGTCAAACAGTTCTCGGCTGATAATCGGCTCATGGGCATTTGGCGTAATAATCCACTGGCTTTCATCCAGTATATCACACCATTTTTCACCTCTTTGAAATCTGGATTCATATTTTCTCTGAACCAGATCGCCATAATAATTATTTCGATTCAGCACTGCACGTATCGAAGAATTTCCCCACTGATGAAGCTTTTCTCCGTCCTTACAGTACACATGATGATATTGGTTATAGTCTGAAATACGATGTACTCCATCCTCAAACAGCCTGTCAATAATACTCTGTATACCATCTCCAGAAGCATATTCTTCAAAAATCCTGCGGACAATCTTTGCGGCTTCCGGTTCTACAATTAACTTATAAATTCCATTTACCTTTTCCACACAATATCCGTATGGAGCTGTAGATCCCACATACTCACCGTTCTTCTGTGCAATACGTTTTGCTGCCCGTTCCTTTGCAGAAATGTCTTTTGCGTAAGCATCATTCACCAGATTCTTGATATTCATGGATAACTCCTGATTCTTAGCACCCAGTGCATAGGAGTCATAGTTGTCACATACAGAAACAAACCGCACTTTCATAAAAGGGAGAATCTTTTCCAAATAATTTCCGGTTTCGATATAATTTCTTCCAAATCGTGAGAAATCCTTTACCAGAATACAATTTATTTTACCTGCCCTGACATCATTCATCATCCGTTCAAATCCCGGTCTGTCAAAATTTGTTCCGGTTTTTCCCAAATCAGAATAAATATCATATACAGCAATTTCATACTCTCTGTCTGGATTTTCATTGTGCTTCTGAATGAATTCTTTTATCAACGTAACCTGTGTTTCAATAGATTCTGACTTTTTTTCATCACTGTCTACAGATAATCTGGCATAAATTGCAGCCATACATACTGAAATTCCAAGAACTTTCTTCTCTGCCTTCTTCTTATATCTTTTTGCTGTCCTTGCCATTTATCCCACCTCTTTCCTGCACTCTGTCCGGTGTTCCGCATAAAACCGTCTTATGACTTTCATTTTCTCAATCGTATCCTGATAACGGATATGAATTTTGATTTGTTTGTTTTCATAAATATAGATTTTATCTACGGTCAGTGCCAGCAATGTGCGATCCAGTTCTTTGATTTCCAGTGATTTCTTCCAGTCCTCCAACTGAACAGTTGCAGACACTCCATCCTCAAACATTTGCTTCACCAGCTTTTTCTGATTTTCAATCATCTGCTCCAGTTCTTCACATTTTCTTCCGTAATTTTCCCGAAAATCATCGAACTCCTCTTTACTGATCAGTCCCTCTTTCAAGTCATCACTTAAAGACGCTTTCAGGTTGTAATAACGGTTATATTCTTCCTGCAACTTACTAATCTGCATATCATAACCGATTACCTGATCGTAACTGACTTTCATTTCACAAAGTTCTTCCATAATCATCTGATAGTCTACGAAAAGTGCCGTATATGCCTGAATCTCTTTCAATACAATCCTTTTCAGCACCTCTTCCGGAATGCTGTGTCTGGTGCAATCTCCACCTTTATTTTTTGTCTGGCAAATATAAAAGGCTTTTTTCTTTCCCTTATACTGATTTACCCTGCGTATCATCGGTGTATGGCAATCTCCGCAAAATACAAAACCTGAAAAAAAGTTTGCACTGTCCGATGTTTTCGATGCCCTGCCATCATATTGAAGCAGCTTCTGAACCACATCAAAATCATTCTGCCTGATAATTGCCGGATGCGTATTTTCTACTTTCACCCACTCTGATTCTGGCTTATCCAGGCGTTGCTTTACTTTATAGCTGATTCGTTCCTGCTTGCCCTGTACCATGTTTCCAATATAGACTTCATTGGTCAGAATCCTTTTGATCTGCACTGCCGACCATTTCGGTGTATCTGAACTATGGAATCCGGAATTGTAATTTTCACCATTTGCCTTTTTATATTCTTTTGGCGACTGCACATGACGTACATTCAGTTTTTCTGCGATTGCTCCAAGACTGAACCCATCAATTTTCCATGAAAATATTTTTCTTACAATATCCGCTGCATAAGAATCAATCACCAGACAGTTCTTATTCTCCGGATCTTTGCAGTAACCATACGGGGCAAATGCTCCAATAAATTCACCTTTTTCACGTTTGATTTTCTGGTGGCTTCGCACTTTATCGGAAATGTCCCGGCAATAGCTTTCATTTACAAAATTTTTGATTGGAACAACAAATGACTTTTCTGAAAAATCTGCTGTTTTACTGTCAAACTGGTCTGTAACTGAAATAAAACGCACATTTAAAGCCGGGTAGGTCTTTTCGATCCATCGCCCGGCTTCTATATACTCTCTTCCGAATCTGGATAAGTCTTTTACAATCACGCAGTTTACTTTTCCAGTTTCTATATCAGTTGTCATTCGTTTAAACTCAGGTCGGTCAAAATTTCCTCCTGAGTATCCGTCATCCACATATATATCAAAGATCTGAATATCCGGCTGGCTTTTTACAAAGCTCCGAAGTAACTCTCTCTGATTTGCAATGCTGTTGCTCTCTGACTTCGCACCTCCCTCTTCCATATCATCTTTCGATAACCGAAGATACAATGCAGCGTCGTACATATCTGGCATATTCATTTGCATCTGTTCCATTTTACATCGCTCCCAACTTACTTATTCCATTGAATTTGAAGTCAGAAACCATGTATCACGTTCATTTTCCCTGACTTCACATTAACATAACATCTGTAGCTTCGCAAGATATTTTTTCAAGACTTGCATCTAATACATCAACTCCGTTCTTTTTCTTAGATAATCACTGATTGCATCTGTAGCATCCATTTCTCCTGTCATTTCCACGACTACCACATACCCTTCATTCATGTGAGCATACGGCTGATCGCCGGATTTATCCAGAAAAGTTTCCACTTTTTCAGAAATAGCTTTATCCATATCAGGAATTAAATCTTCAATGTCCTTTAACTGCTCCAGATTAACACTGGAATCTATTACTGACTGACTCACCATAATGCTCACCTCTTTTCCAACATATTCTTTGTATCAGTTGTCCTATACCTGCAATTTTCTCAATCACATCACCTTACCTTTCGCATTTTGTTCTCAAATTTTATCTATTACTATGGCATTGCATATTCTGTTCGGCGTGTTGGCTTCCATTCGTATAATCTGTTGTCAGCGTTACCTCCAACCTCTATCAGAATATTTCTGAATGCTGGCAGCTTCTTCGCAAACTTACCAGCCGTTTCCGGAGTATCTTCGACGCTCGCCAGTAAAATCATTTACAGGGTTATGGCATCTGTGGAATCAGATTATACAGCTCATGCAGTTTTCAAGGTACAAAAGAAAATTGGAAATCTGATATGACAATCGGTGATAAAATAAAAAAAATCCGGACATTCCGGAATATGACACAGGCAGAACTTGGAGCCGCCCTCGGTTGGGGCGATAAGGGTGCAAACCGTCTTGCCCAATATGAAACGAATTACCGGGTTCCCCGCAAAGATCTGGTAACTGAAATGGCTAAGATTCTGGATGTAAATCCACTGGCACTGCATGAACCTACTACTATGGATACTTCTGAACTTATGGAAATCCTGTTCTGGATTGATGAATTTAACCCGGCAGCTATCAACCTCTTCCAGTTAGAAACCTATCCGGGTGAAAAATGTAATTTCAGCGAGGATACCTCTGTCCGCTACCACGATTCGGATAACTGGCCTGCTCATCCACCTGTCGGTATGTGGTTTAATTATGGGGTTCTGAATGAATTCATGAAAGAATGGGTTCTAAGAAAAGAAGAACTGAAATCTGGTGAGATTACCAGAGATGAATATTTTGAGTGGAAAATTAACTGGCCACAGACCTGCGACGATTGTGGGAAACATGAACCTAAAAGGAAATGGCGATCTGCAAATGTAAAACTGCGCGAAACTTAAATTCGTTGTATTTTCCTTTGTAGTCAAAGAGAAAGCACTATAAATCGTGATCAGCAAACGATTTCAGTGCTTTTTTACGTGTTATTCTATTAAATTTTACCTATTAGCTTATATAAATGAAACTTATCGATACTTAAATAGCCCGCTCTTAGAGGAAATCTAAAAGTTGCCGTCTGTGTCTAGTTATTTAACAGGAAGAGGAAGAATATATTTTCTCATCCCTCCCATTGAACCGTGCGTACGGGTCTCTTATACAGATCTACAGCTTATATTCCAACTTTAACTATGGTGTTGTGAAGTTCAATCAACTTTCAGCATCCTATATCCCACTCCAATATGCGTTTGGATATACTGCGTAGAGTTTGGTCCTTTTTCGATTTTTTTGCGCAGTGTAGCCATAAAAACACGGAGCGAAGCAATATCATTATCCCAACTATTTCCCCAAATATTTTGCATTATAAAAGTATGTGTCAAAACTTTCCCTACATTTTTAGAAAGTAAACACAGCAACTTATATTCAATAGGTGTTAAATGCAATTCTTCATCATTTAGATAAGCACAACCAGCAGCATAGTCCACCCGAAGTTGTCCATTTGTAAAAACAGCAGCTTCGGTTGGTGATTCTTTTTGCATCATCGCAAGCCTTCTTTGTGTGACACGTAATCTAGCAAGCAGTTCCTCCACGGAGAATGGTTTTGTCAGATAATCGTCTGCCCCAGCATCAAGAGCATCAATTTTATCGGTGTCCTCGCTTCTGGCACTGATTACAATAATCGGTGTATTTGACCAAGAGCGAATCTTTTCAATAACAGCAACACCATCCATATCAGGTAGTCCTAAATCCAACAAAACAATGTCCGGATTATGGGATGATGCTTCTAAAATTGCTACCTGACCGTTTGGTGCAGTAAGATAGCGATAATCGTGTGCTTTTAATGTAGTTGTAATTAAATTTCTGACAGATGTATCATCTTCTACAACCAATACAAGTGATTTATTCATAAATTTTAGCCTCCCCAACAGGTAGTGTAAATGTAAATATGGTACCATGCGGTAGATTATCAGAGACACTGATTTCACCGCCATGAGCAAGGATAATGGACTTACACAATGATAATCCCAGTCCTAAACTACGGCGGCTATCTGCAATCTGATTTGCACCGCTGTAAAACATATCAAATATCCGTGGCTTCAATTCATTAGGAATTCCATCGCCATCATCAGAAATAGAAATAACCGCTTTGTCTCCAACTCTCTCTGTTTTTATCACAATGTGAGATCCTTTCGGCGTATATTTGACAGCATTATCAATAATGTTAATAATTACCTGAACAATAAGTCTTGCATCCATTTTAGCAAGAAGGAATTCATCTTTATTTTCAACAGAAATCGAATGTTCCACGCTTTTTCGATTGATATGTAATAATGCTTCTGAAATCGCATCATCCACCAGTTCTTCTGACATTCTCAGATTTAAGCGACCTTCTTCAATCCTTGTAACAGCCAGCAAATTTTCCACAAGGTTAATAAGCCATATAGAGTCATCATAAATATCCATGTAAAGCTGTTTTTTTGTCTCACTGTCAAAAGAATCTCCATTAGAAAGTAAGTTACTGGCATTACCTGAAATAGATGTTAAAGGAGTCCTTAAATCGTGGGAAATAGCTCGAAGAAGATTTGCCCGCAGTTGTTCGTTCTTTGCCAAAACAGCTGCCTCCTGCTTTTCGCGAGCATTTTTTTCATTCTCCAGAGCTAATGCACATTCTCCTAAAATGGATAAAAGAATGCTGTTTTCAAATGGATCAATAGGGGACTCATCCATCACAATCCCCACAACTCCATATACCATATTGGTGCTACGAACAGCAAGATATAAACATTTTGCGTTAGAAAGAGTCCCTGTTGTCGCACCTGCGTGCTTATTGTTTTTTAATACCCATCCAGCGACTGCTTTTTCATTATCAGAAGTACATGCACTCAAATCTTTTTCATCTGTAGAAAAAATACGAGGAACTTCCAGTTTTTCGCCATCAGCCAAATAAAAAATAATGTCTTTTCCCAACAGCTTAATGAGTTGGTTCGATGTTACAGATACAATTTCACTTTTATCTTTTGCCTGTTGTAATAGTTGGTTAGTATCAAACAATACTTTGGTGCGATAAGCAGATCTTGCCGCCTGTCTTGCCTGATTTTTAATCCTTATAGCAAGAGATCCTGTAAGGAATGCTGCTAAAAACATAATAAGGAAGGTAACTGGATAACCCTTATCATATGCTTGTAAGGAAAATTTCGGCTCTGTAAACAAGAAATTAAACACTAAAACACTTACAATCGAGGAAAGCAGGCTATATACCTGATGTTTTGTTGTGACCGCTGTAACAAGTACGCCAAGAACAAACACTGTAATAATGTTCGCTTCATCAAATTCCAACTTTTGAAAAATCATTCCGATAAGGCTGGAAACAATCAAAATTCCAATACATCTTAATATATCGGAAACCGAGAAAACAATAAAATTCTTTTTCTTTGCCTTCTTCAATCGATAAATGGATGTATTGGAAACTGTATCTGGAATGATGTGGACATCCAAATTAGGGGCAAGGAGAATCAGTTTTTCTGTAAGAGTCTGTTTGCTAAAAAGGTGGCGCTTAGCGGCAGAACTACGTCCAATCACAATTTTTGATACGCCAGACAGTCTGGCAAATTCAGCAATTTGAAAAGGGACATCCTCTCCATATACTGTTTCAATTTTTGCTCCAAGCTGTTCGGCAAGACGCATATTGGATCGTAGACGCTTTACATTATCTTCACTCATCACCGAAAAATCCGGGGTTTCTACAAACAGTGCTGTAAAAGTTCCCTTGAAGGCAAACGCCATTCTTGCAGCGGTGCGAATGATTTTCTCATTGGAAGGGGAAGAAGAAAGACACACAAGAATATGCTCATCTGTATGATAATCTCCATTATTTTTAATACGAGCATTTTCTGTGAGAATATTCACCCGGTCTGCACAGCGACGTAATGCAATTTCCCTGAGAGCAGTCAAATTCTCTACAGTGAAAAAATTTTCCACCGCTTGCTTTGCTTGATTTTCCCGATAAACATTCCCCATGCTAAGACGTTCAATCAAATCCTGTGGTTCAATATCTATTAGCTCTACCTGATCTGCGTGATCAAATATGGAATCTGGAATACGTTCCCGTACAACGACTTCTGTGATAGAGGCAACCACATCACAAAGGCTTTCTATATGCTGCACATTTACCGTTGTATAAACATCAATCCCCGCTCTTAAAAGTTCTTTAATATCCTGATAACGCTTTGCATGGCGACATCCTTCTGCATTCGTGTGAGCAAGTTCATCTACAAGAATCAATTCAGGGCTTCTTTGTAGTGCAGCATCAATATCAAATTCGTGCAGTACCATACCATTATAGGTTACTTCTTTGGTAGGGATAACTTCTAATCCGTTCAAAAGTGCGGCTGTTTTTGGACGTTCGTGGGGTTCTATGTATCCTGCCACTACATCAATTCCTTGTTGTTTTGCTATATGAGCCGCCTCTAACATAGCATATGTTTTTCCAACACCCGCCGCATATCCGAAGAATATTTTCAAATGTCCTTTGTTTTGATTCACTTCTTCGTCCTGAATCGCTTTTAATAATTGATCTGGATTCTGCCTGCTGCTCATACAATCACCCCTTCTATTGAATATTATAAAGGAAAACAAATAAATTTTAGACAAGTATTGCAAGCTAAACATTAAGAACGTATAAAGATTATAGCATGTTTCCTTTACTTTTTCTATTTCTTCGTGTGGACAAAACTATATGAAAATAACAAGTCTCATGAAGAAGTTCGCAATACATTCAAAAGTATTTCTTTCATATGGTTATCGTTAGATTCCCATATAACCCTTACTTGCTTTTCCGTTTGATTCAATGGATACACCATAAGTCCTACAGATTCAGAAGCGATTGCACTTTGCCTAATCGAGAGAGATAGAGATTGAATCTTGCTTTTCGCCCCGTTATCAACCCAATTTTCAAGAATCCCAAAATCAAGGTCTTGATTTTCTATCCCGCTTTTTATTTCGTTTGCAGAACCATAAAAAAGATACATTTCACAATTTGAATTCTCCTTTGAAAAGCGCTCCAATAAAGTAGCCATAGCATCTATCATTACAGGAGATTCAAATCCAATCCGAAGGGTAGAAGCAGAAAGGCTGTCGCCAAATTGATTCTTAGCAAGAAATATATCCAATTTTTTCATAATAAAATAGCCAAAAATAAATATTGCCATTACTGATAAAACTAAAATAACATTCTCCATATCATTGACTTCTTTCTAAACATGAAAATATTTTTGTATATACTTGATTTCTCCGAGAACAAGCATAGAACTATCTGCTGATAAATATGTATCTGAATTCACTTTCAAATTCAAAATGCCATTTATTTTAACAGCCATAATATTAATATCATATTTTTTTCGTATATCTAATTGACCGACTGTTTTTCCAGTCCATTCATGCGGTACAGACAATTCAAAAATAGCATGATCTTCATCCAGTTCTATATAATCAAGAATGTGGTCGGAGCTGTAACGAATTGCAGTCCAATTAGCGAGCTGCTTTTCTGGATAAACAATCTCGTCTGCTCCATTGCGTAAAAGAAATTTTGCGTGAATATCTCTGGATGCACGAGATACTACCATTTTTGCGCCTAATTCCTTCAAAAGAGAGGTCGTTTCCAAAGAATTCTGGAAATTATCCCCAATTGCTACAATGCAAACATCAAAATTCCGAATACCGAGAGAACTTAAAAAATCTTCGTTTGTTGCATCGCCTATTTGTGCGTTAGTTACAAAGGGAAGAATAGCTTCCACACGGCTATCTTCTTTATCTACCGCCATTACCTGATGATGTAGTTCATCTAGTTTCATTGCGATATGTCTTCCAAATCTTCCAAGTCCAATCAGTAAAATAGATTTCTTACTTGTCATCTTTTTTCTCCTTTAACCTACTGTTATTTTTTCTTGTGGATATTTTGAACTGTTGGTTTTTCTTTCTGAAAGAGCAGCAAAAACCAAAGTCAATCCACCTACTCTGCCGAGAAACATCAGAAAAATTAAAATCAAATGGGAAATGATTCCCAATTCAGATGTAATCCCCAATGATAATCCTACTGTCCCAATTGCCGACGCTGTTTCAAATAGAGCTGTAATTAAGGGAATATTATCAATGCTACTGATAATCATACCTCCTGTGAGGAATAATGTAATATACATCAAAAGGATAGTAGCTGCATTTTTAATAGTATTATCAGAAATCCTTCTGCCGAAAAAATGAGCATCTGTCCGACTTCACTTATCAATGTCAAGTCTACTGAATTAAAACCTGCATCAAAGCCATAATTGTCATATTCACGATTGGCTGTGTAGAATAAGAGGTTATAGAAGAAAAGGGGGTGATCTGACCATCTTTTGTTGCTATCGGCAACATTAAAAATAAACTTCCCAAAAGAATCACGGATAAAAACCCTAAAATAATAATCTGAAACGATGTGATATGCCGGTGTTTTAATTTATTTATTTTCTGAATAACAATATCCTCATTATCTTAATTTCTTATTTATATTAGCTTTATTTTATCTTTATTTGTATTAAATGGGCATAAAAAATAATATCTCGAAATTAAGATTGCATAAAGGAGAGCGAAAGTCCGAAAACTTCCGCTCTCCTTTTGGAATGTTGTTATAGAATGCCATCCAACATCAAATTAACTTTCAGGACATTTACAGTCTCTTCACCAAAAATTCCCAAAAACCTACCATCGGTACACTGTTTAATAATCGCTCTAACTTCATCTTCCGTCATATCATTTGCTTTTGCAACTCTTGCCACCTGATATTCTGCTGCTGCAGGAGAGATATGCGGATCAAGTCCACTACCTGAACAAGTCACGAGGTCAACTGGAATTGAAGTCTCATTCATATCAGGATTTGCTTCACGAATCATTTTCACTCGTTCAGCAACTAAATCTTCAAATTCATCACTAGCAGGAGAAAGATTCGACGGTGCCGCATACATCAATGTTTTACCGTTTTCATCTTTATAAGTAGATATATCAACATTCATAATACGTCCCCACATATGTTCTTCATCGGTATATTGTTGTCCCAAAAGTTCACAACCATATTTTTTCCCGTCCACTTCGATTAAACTGCCATTTGCCTTATCTGGAAAGATAAGCTGTGCTACTCCGGTTACAACCCCTGTATAAGCGACTCCACAGATAACAGTAAATAGTAAAAATATCATAAGTGCTTTCGGAAATACACTTTTTAATGCTTTCATCATAATCCCTCTTTCCTTATACCAATCCTAATAGAACTAGCAGCATATCAATCAATTTTACGAAAATAAATGGAGCAGCCAGTCCACCTAAACCATAAATCAGCAAATTTCGTGATAGTAGTTTTCCCGCTGAAACTTCACGATATTTTACACCTTTTAACGCCAATGGAATCAAGGCGATGATAATAAGTGCATTATAGATGATAGCCGAAAGTACAGCACTTTGTGGAGAATGCAATCCCATAATATTGAGTGCAGACAATCCAGGATAAAGTCCCATAAACAAAGCTGGAATAATTGCAAAATATTTTGCCACATCATTTGCGATAGAAAAAGTAGTCAAACTTCCTCGTGTCATCAATAGTTGCTTGCCAATACGCACAATATCGATCAGCTTCGTAGGTGAAGAATCTAAATCCACCATATTACCGGCTTCCTTTGCCGCCTGTGTTCCTGTATTCATGGCAACTGCCACATCTGCCTGTGCAAGAGCCGGGGCATCATTAGTTCCGTCGCCTGTCATAGCAACTAAATGACCTTTTGCCTGAAAATCACGAATCATAGACAATTTTCCTTCAGGTGTTGCCTCAGCAAGAAAGTCATCCACTCCGGCTTCGGCTGCAATCGCAGCGGCAGTCATCGGATTGTCCCCTGTAATCATAATGGTCTTAATTCCCATTTTCCGAAGATCTGCAAATTTTTCCTGAACGCCCTGCTTGATAATATCTTTCAGATGAATGACTCCAAGGATTTTATGATTTTTTGCAACAACCAAAGGGGTTCCGCCTTGTTTTGCTATATCCTGTACAATGCGGTCGCATTCCTCCGAGTAGACGCCGCCTGCCTGGGTAACATAAGCCTGCATAGATTCTGCTGCACCCTTCCGAATTTCATTCCCATCAAAGTCTACACCGCTCATTCTGGTTTTTGCTGTAAATGGGACAAAAATCATATGCTTATCTGCTAATTCTCTCCCCCTAATTCCATACTTTTCTTTTGCAAGAATCACTACACTCCTTCCTTCTGGAGTTTCATCGGCAAGAGATGATAACTGTGCTGCGTCAGCAAGTTCTTCTTCACTTACACCGTCTACAGGTATAAACGCATGAGCCTGACGATTACCGAGTGTGATTGTACCTGTTTTATCAAGCATCAGAATATCTACATCGCCAGCAGCTTCAATCGCTCGTCCACTCATAGCAAGTACATTTGCCTGATTGAGCCTACTCATACCAGCGATACCAATGGCAGAGAGCAATGCGCCAATAGTAGTAGGTGCAAGACACACTAACAAAGCAACCAATGTTGTAATAGATGTTGGATTATCAATCCCTGCCTGTTTTGCCGAGAAAACAGAATATGTATAGAGAGACATAGTAACAAGGATGAAAATAATGGAGAGTGCTACA
>USPF01000039.1 GCA_900556555.1 uncultured Blautia sp. | reverse complement strand
AAGTTAGCTAAGCCTACAAATTCTTTCGTTGTGGCAGACAGAGTAAAGGACTGTGTACTGTAAACCATGTTCATGATTAACGGATAATATACAAAGATACCTAAAATCAAAATGCACGGAAGAATATAGAGAAAGGCCTGTTTGTTTTTCTTTCCTGCCATAACAATCCTCCTTTAAAAAGAACAGACGGCCATAGAAGACCGTCTGCAAAATTTCCTGTATATATGACGACCGGGGTTAATTGGATTTTCCTTTCAGTTCGGCAGCGGCTGCCTGTACATCCTTCATAGCCTCTTCGGGGGTCATATCATTAGTTGCGATTGCGGAAGCGCCTTGTCCAAATACGGTATAGATACTTGCATCACATGCATTGTCGAACCATGGAGCCATCTGGCTGGCTGTGTTGATAGTTTCCAGTGCTTCAATCTGTGCCGGGAGGGCATTCTCTTCTGTAAGAGCACCGTTTACGCTTGTCAAATCTCCGCCAACAGTTGAGAGCTGTATAGCTCCGCCTTCAGGGCTTGCCAGCCATTTCAGGAATTTAATACATTCTTCAGGATGTTCGGCTTTGTTAGATACCATGAAGCCTTCAGGAGCACCTGTGAGGGCATTAGGGTCTCCTTTTCCTTCTTCAAATGCAGGGAAGTTGAAGAAGCCATAATCAAAATTAATAGCATCCTTCATCATGGATATTTCAGCAAACTGGAGATACATGATAGGTGACTCTTCGGCTGCAAAATAGGTGTTACGTGCAGCTTCGTGGTCAATGGCGGTACAGGTTTCGCCCATGTATTCGGTAAGCTGTTTCCATTTGTTCAATACTTTAATGTAGGCCGGGTCTGTAAATTCGCCAGTGGCAGGGTCATAATCTTTTGCCAGGACTTCAGGGTCAACCATACGCTGGTTCATAGTTCCTAAATAGTGAAGGATAGTCCAGTTGTCTTTTAATCCTTCTACAATAGGGGTTTCATATCCAGCTGCCTTCAGTTTGTCAAGGACATCGATGAATTCGCCCCAGGTTTTTGGTATTTCAATATTGTTTTCTTCAAAAATGCGTTTGTTGTAGAAGAACGCTTTTCCATCCTGTGACCATGGAATGGCCATCATTTTTCCGTCAAAGGTAAATGGGCCTTTGCTGACATCAGCAATTGTGTCAGCCCATGCAGTATCTTCTTCAAATACGGAGGTTAAATCCATGACATTTCCGGAATCAATCATTTCCTGAGCAAAACTTCCGGACCAGGAAGAAAAGATATCAGGTACTTCATCTGTAGAAACAATCATACGGATTTTTTCTTTGTACTGATCATTTAAGATGCAATCCATGTTGATTTTTACGTTAGGGTTTTCCTCTTCATATTTTGCGATTAATTCTTTAAACATAGAGTTCTTCGGATCGTTTGGCCACCGGTGGAAAAAATTGATTTCAATGGTATCGCCATCTTTTTTTGCTTCCTTAGACTCTTTGTCTGAACTTCCGCCACCACATGCTGCCATAGAAAGAACAGAAATTGTGGCAAGTGACAAGGCGATTATTTTCTTGAATTTCATCTGCAAGCCCTCCTTCTTTGAGATGTGATTAATATTCCATTCTCCACATGTATCTGCGTACACCTAAATCGTGTCCGCGTTCATAAGAGATAGCATCAGCCATAGCACGTAATACAGCACCTGCAAGAAGAGGAGCATAATATTCACGGACAGATTCGTCAATTCCGCACCAGTCAAATTCTTCTACATCAATTAATGCAATGCGGTCAGAATATTTCTTGCAGAAATTATAAGCTCTTTCGTCAAGATAACGGGTAGAACCAGTTCCTTTTACAATAATAAATGGAACATCAAAATCTGTGATTTCGAAAGGACCATGGAAGTATTCACCGGAATGGATACAGCTTGCATTGATCCACTGCATTTCCATCATAAGGCAGATTGCGTAGGAATAGCATTCACCGTAGCATGCGCCACTTCCCATAGTGTAGAGAAGTTTTTCTCTCTTATAGCTTTTGCCCCATTCTGTTGCAAAGTCAGCATACTGAGCTCTTACTTTTTCTGTAGCTTCCTGTAAGTGGTCTAAAGCTTCCAGGCCTTTTACATATTTTTCATCAGGTTTTACAGTGTTTAAAATTCTGAAGATCAGAGAATAAAGAACTGCTTTGTTTAAGTCAGATGTATCACATTCTTTTCCCCAGTCATAGAAAATTGGGAATTCTGCTGCTTTCCATAATGGAGAATCTTCCAGATGGGAAAGAGCGATAGTAACAGCACCTTTTGCTCTTGCTACTTCTGTTGCTTTTACTGTTTCAGGTGTGTTGCCGGAATGTGAGCAGGTGATAACAACAGAGTTTTCATTTAAAGCTTTTGGTTCCATATGTACGAATTCATTGGATGTGTAGATGCTGGCTGGGATTTCAATTTCACGGTCAAACATAAACTGAGCTGGCATCATAAAAGCCTGGGAACCGCCACAAGCTACAAAGTAAAAATGGTTCACGTTTTTGTTTGCTACTGCCTGAACTGCTGCGTCGATTTGGGCGATAATTTCTTTTTTCATGATTTCTAATCCTCCTGTTTGGTTGAAATAAATGATATCGTTATATAACGTTATATGATGTAATTTATATATACCAAAATAATACACAAATGTCAATAGAAAATAACAAAAAATATATTAAAAATGTAAAGAAAAAAAGAGACGCCAATTCCTGGCATCCCATCACCGCATAAAAATAAGGAGCCAATGCAGGCATCAGCTCCTCGGAAAAATTTCTATACATTCACTTACACCAAAACACGAATCGTTTTCTGTCTGTAATCTTTCATGCCTTGCAGATACATGCCCTGGGTTCTTAAATGCTCTGCCTGAATCAAAAATTCTTCGGAAATGATTTCTCCTGGTACCAGAAGTGGGATTCCTGGTGGATATAAATAGGCGTACTCCGCAGATACTCTGCCCTTGCTTTCTTTCAAGGGAACAGTTTCCCAAATCCCCTCCACTGCCTGCCAGATTGCACATTTTTGCTGGTTTTTCGCAGTGTGTTTGGAGTCTTCAAAAACATATTTATGTATTTGCTGCCTTTTTCTCCATAAACTTTCGTCTATTTCCAGTAGTGCTCTTACCAGCCTGCCGAATCCCTCCTGACTGTCCATGACACTTGTCAGTGCCAAAACATATTGCTCTGCTTCCATTTCCATTTCCAGATGGTATTTTGTTCTCAAAATATCGTGAAGCTGTGGGCCATTGATAGGAGCATTCACAGTCGAAATGACAAACTTGGATAAATCCATATCAAAAATATCTTTCTGTACTTTGAAATCCAAATCTACTAAGTGGAGAACTTTCATGGCACATAACTGTTTTCGTGCATTTTTTACTTTCATGGAAAAAAGCTCAAATTGTTCTGTGCTCTGTTCTTTTAGAAACCGAAGACAATAGGAAATTCCTCCCATTAAAACATAGGAAGGGCTGCTGGTTTCGTAAATTCCAAGAAATTCCTCCAGTTTTTCGGTAGAAACCAGGTCGCCTTTTTTGTGAAGGAGAGCTGTCTGTGTCATTGCAGGTAATGTTTTATGTAAACTATGTATGACTATGTCGGCACCAAGGTCAAGAGCTGATATCGGAAAATATTGGTGAAAGGCAAAATGAGCACCATGTGCTTCGTCTACAATAAGCGGTATCCCATAACGATGTACAATCTGAGCAATCTTTGCTATGTCTGACACGATTCCGTCATAGCTGGGAGAGGTGATTACCACGGCTTGGATATCTTCGTTTTCCAGCAGGGATTTTTCCACATCTTCTGGTAAAATTCCTCCGTTTAATCCACAGAAAGGTTCGTAAGATGGGTATAAATAAGTCGTTTTAAGACCACGCAGGTAAGCGGCATGATATACGGCCTTGTGGCAGTTTCTTGCCATAAGGAGTTTCCCACCTCGCAAGGTGCAGGCAGAGACAGCAGCTAGAATTCCGGCTGTACTGCCGTTTATCAAAAACCAGGATTTGTCTGCATGATATAAAGAGGCTGCCAGTTCCTGATTTTCCTTTATGATTCCTTCTGCATGATGCAGATTGTCAAAATCTGTTATCTCCGTAATATCCACTTCGTAGGGATTCCTAAGATACGGAGAATGAACCTGGCGTTTGTGCCCTGGCATGTGAAAAGGATAAAAATCCGTCTTGCTGTATTCATATAAAGATTCGTCTAGGTAGTTCATAAGTTTGTCTCCATCAAAATATTAGTGTGAATACTCGAACTTTCCACACCGTTTGGTGTGCTGTACCTTGAAATATCAATACTTTCATCCATAAAAGGTGTGCCGGCATCGGTAGAAAACATTTATAGAGTTCGGAATTTTATCAGCCAGACCATAAATAGGTCAAATTTCGTAATTTTTTCGTTCCAACCTACTTTTTTGTGACCCCAATAGGTGGGATTGAATGTTTTTCTCATATAAGCCTACTTTTTTGTGGCCTCAATAGGCCAAATTCCAAGAGTTT
Organism: uncultured Blautia sp.; assembly: GCA_900556555.1. GTDB lineage: Bacteria > Bacillota > Clostridia > Lachnospirales > Lachnospiraceae > Blautia. The sequence goes on along the minus strand of USPF01000039.1, from coordinate 17,134 downwards.
CACTTTTTAGCTTATTTTTTCTCTTAAAATATAGGCCAAATTTAGAGAATCTTGCTCAGTAACCTATTTTGCTCAAAAATAAGTAAGTGTGATTTCATATTTTTAAAAAAACCACCTATTCGTGTCTGAAAAATGTAGGCTAAAAATCAAAAAATAACATTTTCAACCGAAAAAGCATTGGAACAAGGACTCATCTGCTGCCGCAATGCTATTTTATGAGTTAAAATATTGATTTTTTTAGATGTGAGCCCAATTTTTGATATGGGAAGTTTGAGTGTGAATATTATACCACAAAATATAAATGATATCTGTGTATATTTTGTTCTTCCTATATTCCAAAATTCGTGGTAAAATAAAGAAAAAGCATTATTTTCTATTTCTTCTATTGGCTTTGCCAATCTATTTTCATTTCTTTTTCGGAAAATTCTTGCTTTTACCCATGTCCATTGCAGGAGTTTCCGGAAAACAGAAATCTCCTGTATCTATTCAAAAAAGGAGGTTTCTATGAAAGAAGAGTCAAAACAAGGGAGTGAGGCTTCTTTGCCTAATCCCCCTCCTATTCAATGGCATCCTGCTTTTTATGCTGGAATTCAGATTGAATTTGGCAAAGAGGCTAAGTATCTTACCTTTGAGTCCGAACACCTGCTGGGTTCAAAGCCCATGCAGATTGATGTTATTGTGAAAAATGAGGAAAACAGGACACTAAAGAAAAATATCGGCAGAATCTTCCGCAGATATAATATTATTGAGTACAAAGGGCCCGGGGATTATCTGAGTATCGATGATTTTTATAAGGTCTATGGATATGCCTGCTTTTACAAATCCGATACCAGAATCACAGACACTATAAAAATCCAGGATTTGACCATTACCCTGGTAAGCCAGTGCTATCCCCGGAAACTGATTGCTCATTTGAGGCGGAAACGGGGCTATGAAGTAAAACGTATAGAACCTGGCATTTACCGTGTCAAAGGAGATATGGTTCCTATACAGATTCTTGTGACCAGACGGATGTCTCCGGAGAAAAATTTATGGCTGCGGAATCTCACTGACCATATCCAGAGTACGGAAGAAGCAAAAAGACTGCTGGAAGAATACAAGAAACATAAAACAGATAAACTTTACGAATCCGTAGTGAACATTATTATGAACGCAAATAAGGATTTATTTAAGGAGATGAGTAGTATGTGTGAAGCATTGATGGAATTAATGAAAGACGAACTGGAGGAAAGGGAACGTCTTGGAGAAGCGAGAGGCGAACAGCAAGGAGAAGACAGGGTCAATCAATTGATTGAAAAGTTGATAAGTCTTAACCGTATGGACGATATAGTCAAGTCTGTATCTGACAGGTTATATCAAAAACAGCTTTTTGCGGAGTTTCACCTCTAAGGCATCTACGAACTTTTTACCTCCATAAGCATTTCCCTGAAAGCAGTATATTCAGATAACTCATCTGATAAACATGCTTCCAGGGAAATTTTTATCCCATTCCGTTGCACAACCATTCTTCCCATGATATGATTGCGGTGAGAAGAAAGGAAGGTCAGGCAGATGGGAAAGATTTTTTATATCATGGGAAAGAGTTCCTCCGGGAAGGATACGATTTACAGCAGATTATTGCAAGATGAAGATATGCAGTTAAAAAAGATTATTCTTTATACCACCAGGCCAATGCGTGAAGGGGAACAGGACGGCAGAGAATATCATTTCGTACAAAAAGAGAGTTTTGATACATTTTATAAACAGGGAAGAGTGATTGAGTCCAGAACATACCATACCGTGTATGGCCCTTGGATTTATTTTACAGCAGATGACGGACAGATTGCATTGGAGCAGGAAAATTACCTGGGAATCGGAACCCTGGAATCCTATGAGGGAATGAAACAATATTATGGGGAAGAAAATATCTGTCCTCTTTATATAGAAGTGGAAGATGGAGAACGGCTGAAACGTGCCATCAGCAGAGAAGAACAGCAGAAGGTGCCGAAGTATGAGGAAATGTGCAGGAGATTCCTGGCAGACGCAGAGGATTTTTCTGAGGAAAAACTGGCACAGGCAGGGATTGGAAGAAGATTTGCAAACAAGGAACTGGAACAGTGTATAAAAGAAATGAAAAACTGGATACAAACATTGCAGTAGAAGGAAAAGATATGCTATAATTGGCTATATCATTGGAAAAGAGGTGAGTTGCAATGCAGGAAGTAAAAAACGTATTGGGACATGAGGAGATTTTAAAACATTTACAAAATGCAGCAGCCATGGAACAGGTTTCCCATTCTTATATTTTTGCAGGAGAAAAGGGAAGCGGCAAGAAACTTCTGGCAAAACTTTTTGCTATGACATTGCAATGTGAAAAACACGGAAAGGAACCATGTCTGCATTGTAGTTCCTGTAAGAAAGCTATGAACCGAAATCACCCGGATATAATATATATCAATCATGAGAAGCCGGCCTCTATAGGAATTGAAGATATTAGAGAACAATTAATAGGAGACGTGGCTATTAAGCCTTACACAGGGCCTTATAAGATTTATATTGTAGATGAGGCAGAGAAAATGACTGTTCAGGCACAGAATGCCCTTTTGAAAACCATTGAGGAGCCGCCTGCTTATGCAGTGATTCTTCTTTTAGTAAATAACGAAGGTGCCTTACTTCCTACGATTTCCTCCAGATGTGTGACATTGAATTTCAAACCCGTGCGGGATGAAGTGATTAAGAAATATTTGATGGAAGAGCTTCATGTACCGGATTATCAGGCAGAGGTCAGTGTTGCCTTCGCACAGGGTAATGTGGGAAAAGCAAAACAGATTGCTACGGCAGAAGATTTTTCAGATATGATGGAAGCGGCTTTCCGCATTTTGAAAAAGGGAAAGGATATGGAGGTCTACGAAATGGTAGATGCCATTCGCTTGCTTTCCGAGCAGAAGCATACGGTTTATGAATATCTGGATTTATTCCTGGTATGGTTCCGGGATGTTCTGATGTTCAAGGCAACTCATGAGATTGACGGACTTGTTTTCCGTCAGGAATATAATGCCATTAAGAACAGGGCAAACAGCAGTTCTTATGAAGGGCTTGAGAATATTATCAAGGGCATCGAGACTGCTAAGGCACGTTTGCAGGCAAACGTGAATTTTGACTTAACTATGGAACTTTTGTTCCTTACAATCAGGGAGAACTAAGATGACAAGAGTAATTGGAGTTAGATTTCGCAATGTTGGGAAAATCTATTACTTTTCACCAAAAGATTTGGAGATACACACAGGAGACCATGTGATTGTGGAAACAGCACGAGGAGTAGAGTACGGGCATGTAGTTCTTGCCCCCAGAGATGTGGAAGATGAAAAAGTAATACAGCCTTTGAAAGAAGTGATCCGCATTGCAAATCCTCAGGATGACAAGAAAGAGGAGATAAACCGGAAAAAAGAAAAAGAAGCATTTCAGGTGTGCTTAAAGAAAATCAGAGAGCACAGCCTGGAGATGAAGCTGATTGATGTGGAATACACATTTGATAATAATAAAATTTTGTTTTATTTTACTGCAGACGGAAGAATCGATTTCCGTGAGCTGGTAAAAGATCTGGCGGCAATTTTTAAGACAAGAATCGAGCTTCGTCAGATTGGTGTCAGGGATGAAACTAAGATTCTTGGTGGAATTGGTATCTGTGGACGTCCACTGTGCTGTCACACCTATCTTTCCGAATTCGTGCCGGTTTCTATCAAAATGGCAAAAGAGCAGAATCTGTCTTTAAATCCTACAAAGATTTCAGGTGTATGCGGCAGACTGATGTGCTGCCTGAAAAATGAGGAAGAAACTTATGAGGAACTGAACAGGAAACTTCCAAATACAGGAGACAGAGTTACTACACCGGAAGGTCTTAAAGGTGAAGTACAGAGTGTGAATGTACTGCGTCAGTTAGTAAAGGTGATTGTTGATGTGGAGGATGAGAAGGAAATCAGAGAGTATCAGGCTTCTGAGTTAAAATTCAAATCCAGACAGAAAAAAGAAAAACTGAAATTGACGGAAGAAGAAATAAAGGCATTAAAGGAACTGGAAAAGGACAAATAGAGAGGAAACAGCATGGACAGAGAAAAACTGGTTTTGGAGCATGAAAGACTGGATGACCTTCAAAATGGATATATGCTGATTCAAAATCCAAAACAATTTTGTTTTGGGATTGATGCGGTGCTGTTGTCCTGGTTTGCAAATGTAAAACCGCAGGAGCAGGTACTGGATATGGGAACGGGGACTGGAATAGTCCCCATTTTATTAAAAGCAAGATATCCTAAGGGAAAGTACACTGGTCTGGAAATACAAGAAGAGAGTGCAGATGTGGCCAGAAGGAGTGTAGTATATAATCATCTGGAAGAGGATATTGTCATTACCACGGGAGACATCAAGGAGGCCGCAGCCATTTATGGAGGGTCTTTTTTTGATGTGGTGACTACAAATCCTCCCTATATGGTAGGAAATCATGGACTAACAGGAGACAATCAGGCAAAAATGATAGCTAGGCACGAAACCTTATGTACCCTGGAAGATGTAATTTCTCAGGCAGCAAAAGTGTTAAAGCCAAGGGGACGGTTTTATATGGTACACCGGCCTTTCCGGCTGGCAGAAATCATGAGTGTGATGGTGAAATACAGGATTGAGCCAAAGAGAATGCGTCTGGTGCATCCTTATGTGGACAAAGAACCCAACATGGTTTTGATAGAGGGGATGCGTGGCGGAAATTCCAGGATGACCGTGGAGAAACCGTTGATTGTTTACGAAAAACCTGGAGTTTATACCAGGGAAATATTGGATATTTACGGACAGGAGACAAAGAAATGAGTGGAATGTTATATTTATGTGCCACCCCCATTGGGAATCTGGAAGACATTACCTACCGGGTGCTCAGGATTCTGAAGGAAGTAGATTTGATTGCAGCGGAGGACACAAGAAATAGTATTAAGTTATTGAATCATTTTGAAATAAAAACTCCAATGACCAGCTACCACGAGTATAATAAATACGAAAAAGGGCGTTATCTGATAGAACAGATGCAGGAGGGCAAAAATATAGCCTTAATCACAGATGCGGGTACTCCTGGGATTTCAGACCCAGGGGAGGAGCTGGTGGCTATGTGTTATGAGGCGGGAATTCCGGTGACATCCCTTCCGGGACCGGCAGCCTGCATTACTGCACTGACCATATCAGGATTGCCAACCAGGAGATTTGCTTTTGAAGCTTTTTTACCTTCTGATAAAAAAGAGCGGGCCGTGATTTTGGAAGAATTAAAGCGGGAAACAAGAACAATCATTCTTTATGAAGCACCGCACAGGCTGGTGAAAACCCTGGAAGAGTTGTCTGAAAACCTTGGTGATAGAAAAATATCCCTATGCAGGGAACTCACCAAGAAACATGAGACGGTGTTCAGAGGAAGTCTTTCAGAGGCTGTTTTCTGGTACAAGGAAAATCCGCCAAAAGGCGAGTGTGTTATGGTGCTTGAGGGCCGTTCTAGAGAAGAGATGGAGCAGGAAGCACGGCAGCAGTGGGAGGATATGCCCATGGAGGCACATATGGAGCATTATATGAGCCAGGGAATTGACAAGAAAGAGGCTATGAAACTGGTGGCAAAGGACAGAGGCATCAGTAAACGAGATGTGTATCAGGCATTACTAAGGGATTAACGAGGCGGAACGGAGAAGATTATGGATGAAAAAGAATACAGAAGAAAAGAACGCATAAGAGAACAGCGGAAACAGGAGCGGATACGCCAGGTAAGACGGCAGAGAATCATATGGGGAGTCAATCTGGGCTTGCTTCTGGTATTGTGCCTGGTATTTACTGTGCGAGGGGTGCAGTCAAAAGCAGCCCAGGAAAAGGAAAAGCAGGCTAAAAAGAAACAAGAACAGGAAAAGGCAAAAGAACCGGAAATAATTAGTTTTACCATCAGTGCAGCAGGGGACTGCACCTTGGGTATTGATGAAAATTTTTATTATCCGACAGGTCTTCCGGCGAAATATGAGCAGGAAGGGGCAGCGTTTTTCTTTGAAAAGGTAAAACCTATTTTTGAAGAAGATGATTTAACGATTGTCAACATGGAAGGAACACTGACAGACGAAACAGCACGAAGGACAGATAGAAAATTTTGCTTTAAAGGGGATAAGGAGTTAGTCAATATTCTTACAGAAGGTTCTGTGGAAGCGGCAAACCTGGCAAATAATCATACGGAAGACTATGGGAAAAAGAGTTACACAGACACCATTGAAGTTCTGGAAGAAAAGGGTATTTCCGTGTTTGGAAATGAAAAAACTTCTATTGTAGATGTGAAAGGAATCAAGGTAGGGCTTCTTGGAACCTATGAACTGGCAAAAAATATAGAATGTGAAGATGAAATGATTGAAAATATTGAGAAGCTGAAAAAAGAAGGTGCCCAGCTGATTATTGCAAGTTTCCACTGGGGTATAGAAAGAGAGAATATTCCAAATGAAACTCAGATTGCCCTTGCTCATTCCGCTATTGATCACGGTGCAGACCTGGTGCTTGGACATCATCCACATGTACTTCAGGGGATTGAGGAGTACAATGGAAAGAATATTGTCTACAGTCTGGCAAATTTCTGTTTCGGGGGAAATTCAGGGCCGAAAGACATGGATACCATGATATTTCAGCAAACCTTTACTTTTAAAGATGGAAAATTACAGGAAGATAATGTGAAGAATATCATTCCGTGTAAGATTTCATCCGTTTATGCAACAGGTGTGAATAATTATCAGCCAATGCCAGCAGAAGGGGATGTGGGAGACGCTATTCAGGCTAGAATCCGGCAATATTCAGATGCACTAGAATAATTTAGTATAAATAACAGATAGCCTGCATAAGTTAGAGCAAAGAAATGTATGTGGGTGAAAATATGCTGAATCTTCTCTGGGGAGCTATGCTGCTGATTGGAATTGTATATGGTGCGGCTACAGGCCGTATGAATGAGGTGACAGATGCTGCCCTTTCGTCTGCGAAAGAGGCAGTATCTCTTTGTATTGCCATGGCTGGAATCGTGGCCATGTGGGTAGGCGTGATGGAAATCGCCAAAAGTTCCGGGCTGGTAGAAAGGCTTACAGGGAAGATGCAGCCTCTTCTTGGGTTTCTTTTTCCGGGAGTGCCAGGGGAGCACAGAGCCATGGAATTTATCTCAGCCAATATGATTGCAAATTTCCTGGGGCTTGGGTGGGCAGCCACTCCTTTTGGACTAAAAGCCATGGAAGAACTGGCAGAGTTGGAGAAACAAAGGAAAACTGTCTCCCTGGGAACTGCCAGCAATGCTATGTGCACGTTTCTGATTTTGAATATTTCATCGCTCCAGTTGATTCCTGTGAACATTATTGCCTATAGAAGCCAGTATGGAAGCGTGAATCCCACAGCCATTGTGGGGCCGGGGATCGTGGCTACTGCGGTGAGCACCGTGGTGGCGGTGGTGTTCTGCAAGATGATGGATAGGAAGTTATAATGCATCTTACTCCATATCCCGTATAGACAACGCCACATAATACGGAAACAAATCTTCAGCGGTCTTCAGCGGTGAATGGAGAATTTTCTTTAATTTCTGTATCTGATAATTCACAGTATTGCGGTGGAGATACAAATCCGCCGCAGTTTTCTCAAGACTGCGGTCATTTCTGATATAAGCTCTTAAAAGTTCCACATAGTTATGTTTTTTTACATCTGCGTGTTCCAAAGGCCCTAATAATTCGTTGGCATAAGAATGGAGAATATCTTTATCCTGCACAGAGAAAAGAATCTTAAAAAAACCCATATCTTCGAAACGGATAAAAGTTTCTTTCCGGTACATGGCCATTCTCACTGCTGTGACAGCCCGGTCATAGCTTTTATGAATATTGGAAATCCCCTGGATTTCGATGCCAACGCCCATGTGAAGAGCCTGTGCTCTGGCAGCATCTTGGTAGGTGTCCAGAATGATATTTCTGATTTCCGGCAGCAGGGCAGGGTCTAGATTGTGTAATACCATCAATTCATAATGATCCTGGCTGATGAGACCAAATTTTACATGTTTTAAGTTGTGACTGGTTTTGAATCTTCGGACACGGTTTAAAAGAAAATCTTCCATTTCGCTGGCTTTTTGCAAATCTTCTTGTTCACTGTTTACACAAATCATAATGACAATAAAATTTCCATCCAAATTATAATATTGCTCCAGAACTTTTCGGTAATCAGCTTCATTTCCTCTCTGAAAAATAGCGTCAGCCATGGCACGGTCATGGAGAGCACTTTCATGTTGCCTTTGAATGATTCGGACACAAAAGGTCTGTATCATCTCTGTCATACTAATTTCCCAGGGCATAGTAAAAAGTGGAAAATCAACTTCATTGCAGTAATCAATGACTTCCTGTGGGATTGTATGTACATATTTTCCTACATTAATAATCAGGCCTGCTGTTTTTTGTTGGGACAGGCTGCGTACAAGAGTCATAAGCCAGCCTGAGTCATGTTCTGCTTTCGAACCTGCGGTTACAGTAAGTTCAGAACCGTGAAAATAAGGAATAATATACTCGTCTTCCAGCATATAGACCCAAGTGACTTTGTTCCTAATACTATTTTGTCCTGCACACAAGGACAATTTAAAGGGGTTTTCATTCTCCATATAAAGCTTTTTCAGACTGGCGGACATATTTTTATACCTCCTTTTTGAAACTTATTTGTACTGATAATACAAATTTTAACACAAAAATTTAGACTTGGCTACCATTTACAGGAAGAAAATATGTATTATAATAATATATATAAAAAACGTGAAGATGAAATTTAGAAGATTTTGATGTTTATTTATGGTTAACAAATGTCTTTTGTGGAAAGACGTTTGTGAAAGGGGGATTTTATTATGACAACATTAACCTTGGGAAGAGCTATTGATACAGAAGATTTTTTGTTTGTGGCATTAAATGATAGTTCTTATGCAGATTGGAGAGCTAGCCGTACACCAGAAGAAACCATGGCGCAGATGCATGTATTGAAAACAGACCGTGAAACTATTGGTGGAAGAATTAAGAAATTTTTCAGTAGAAGATAATAGAAAATATAGAAAAAAGGTCGCTTTTGTAAGAAAAAAAGGAATAATTTATATAAATATTATGTCAAATAAAAACATAATATGTTTTTGGAGTACCCGAAACTTGAACAAAACGGGGAAAATACTTGACATCGTTTGTTCGTAATAGTAAAATTGCATTAATGTAAAGAAGCCAGTTTACAGGATACTGGCTTTTTTATTTTAGCAAAATAAGGAGGGCTCGCAATATGAAGAAAAGAGCAAAATGGCTTGCTGTTGCATTGTCTTTAGCACTTACTTTATCCACAACTGCATGTGGTAGCGGTAAAGACAGCGGAAGCAAGGACGATGGCGGCAAAGGTGGAGATTCTGCATCTGCAGAAGAAATCAAAGACCTGGTTACTTGGGAGACAGGTAATAGAGAGATGGAAAGCGTATTCATCCTGGGTACTGAGATGGCAAGTGACTTGAACGTTCTGTGTAATACAAACGAAGGTTTGCTGGAAACAGACGCCAAAGGAAAACTGATTCCTGGTCTTGCTGAAAAATGGGGAACGGAAGACGGTGGTCTTACCTGGAAATTTGAATTAAGAAAAGGCGTAAAATGGGTTGACCAGCAGGGTAACGAAAAAGGAGAATGTACAGCACAGGACTTTATTACAGGACTTGAGTGGGTTATGAACTACCACAAAAATGCTGCAACAAACACTTCCATGCCTACAGCTTTAATTAAAGGTGCAGGTGACTACTATGAATATACAAAAGGCCTGTCTGAAGAAGAGGCAAAATCTATGGATAATTCCAAATTCCTGGAAATGGTTGGAATCGAAGCTCCAGATGATTATACTGTAATTTACCACTGTGCACAGAATGCACCATACTTTGATACAGTAGCTGTATCTGCATGTCTGTATCCACTGGCTCAGGGATTCGTAGATGAAGTTGGTGTTGACAATGTTAAATCTACAGGTATTGAAGGACTGTGGTATAACGGACCTTATACTTTAACAGAGTTCATTCAGGGAAATACAAAAACTCTGACAAAGAACCCAACATACTGGGATGAAGATTGTAAACTTTTCGATACTGTTACAATTCGTATCATAGACGATGTAACTGTTGGATATTCTCTCTATGAAACAGGTGAAATCGACCATATCGATCTTGGCGAAGCAAACCTGAGAACCATCTACGAAGACGAAAGCAATCCATTCCATGATCAGTTAGTAGAAAAAATGCCAAAGAAATATTCTTATCAGATGCACTTGAACTATGCTAAGAATAATGATGATGGTTCTTTAGATGAAAACTGGAACAAAGCTGTAGCAAATGAATCCTTCCGTCAGGCAATCTACTACGGATTAGATTTCACAACTTATATGGCAAGAACAAACTTTATTTATCCAATGCACTGTGAAAACAACGCATATACTATGAAAGGTCTTCTGTACTTCTCAGATGGAACAGACTATGTAACAAAAGTAGAAGAAGGTCTGGGACTTCCGGAATCTGATGGAGAAACACCAAGAAGATTAAACGCAGACAAAGCAGCAGAATGCAAGGCAAAAGCGATGGAAGAGCTGAAAGCTCAGGGCGTAAGCTTCCCAGTTGAAATGGATTACTACATCAAAGCAGGTACTCAGGATGCTCAGGATACAGCAACTGTATTAAAACAGGCAATTTCCGAATGTCTTGGTGATGATTTTGTAAAATTAAACATCAACACTTTTGTATCCAGTGTTCAGAAAGAAGTTGTTGAACCTAGATTACAGTCCTTTATTATCAATGGATGGGGAGCTGACTACGGTGATCCACAGAACTACTTAGGACAGGAAACATATGGTGAAGATACTGCTTACTATTCACAGCACTATTCACATATCAATGAAGTAAAAGATGAAAAACTCATTGCAACATACAAAGAGTTCACAGATATGGTAAATGCAGCAAATGCAATTTCTGATGATATGGATAAGAGATATCAGGCATATGCAGATGCAGAGGTATTCATGCTGAACCATGCACTTTCCATTCCTGTAGTTTATGAAGTAGCTTGGCAGTTGTCAAAAGTAAATGATTACACAAAATCAAATGCTATGTTTGGTATCCAGAACTACATGTACAAAAACTGGGATACATCTGTAGAAGCCTATACTACAGAACAGTACGAAAAATTCGCAGAGGATTTTAATAAATAATGTTTAAATATACAATCAAGCGACTGTTACAATCCGTTGTAACAGTCCTGGTTGTTGTAACTATCGTGTTTCTGTTGATGAGAATGCTGCCAACAGATTATTTTTTTACAGAAGAGCAGTTGATTAAACTCACACCGGAACAGAAACAGGAGCAGTTGCAGGCAGCCGGCTTATTAGACCCGGTTCCGGAACAGCTTGTCCGCTATTATGGGCAGATTATCCGTTTTGACTTTGGTGAGTCACGGAGAATTCAGAGCGGTGTAGCTGTTACAAAGGTTATCGGTTCTAAATTTACAGTATCCATGAGACTGGGATGTACCGCCCTGGTAATCGCTCTCCTTGTGGGTGTTATCATTGGTGTTATCCAGACTCTGAACAAGGACAGACTACTGGACCATGTAGGAACAGCATACACCGTCTTTGTAAATGCTGTGCCAAGTTTGGTTTCCTACTCGTTGGTATTGGTGTTTGGCTCAAAGGTCTTGGGACTACCTCCCCTATATTCTACGAGAAATGTCTCCCAGTCCTCGATTCTGCCGATTGTGTGTCTGGCTCTGGCATCCATTGCCAGCTATGCATTGTGGACCAGACGTTATATGGTAGATGAACTGAACAAAGATTATATCAGACTGGCTCGTGTAAAAGGTATGTCTTCCGGCGCAATTATGGTGAAACACGTATTTAAAAATGCATTTGTACCGTTAGTACAGCAGATTCCGGCATCATTCCTTTATACCATCGGTGGTTCTCTGCTGGTTGAGAGATTCTTCTCTGTTCCAGGTATGGGTCCGCTTCTGACAGACTCTATCATTCGTTATGATGTTAATGTTGTTCAGACACTGGCAATCTTATATGCTACACTTGGTATTTTAGGCGTATTTTTAGGTGATATCCTGATGATGCTGGTTGACCCAAGAATCAAACTTACTGGAAGAGGAGGTACACGATAATGGATAACAAGAAGAATAAAGATGATCTGTTTCGCTTTGTCGAGTATTCTCCAGAGGCTGCAGAGCGTACAGGCTATTCTGATTATTCTTATTGGAAGTCTGTATTCCAGAACTTTTTCAAAAAGAAATCCGCAGTAGTTATGTCCTGTGTGTTTTTCGCACTGGTCATTTTCTCTTTTGTAGCTCTGTGGATTGGAAAATATGATTTTGCAACTTTGAAGTCTGACAGTGCACTGGCTTTCCAGAATCCAAATAGTGAGTTCTGGTTTGGTACGGATAACCTGGGACGTGACTATTGGTGCCAGGTATGGTATGCAGCTCAGACATCTATCAAACTGGCTTTGGTTGTTGCAATCGGAGAATGTGTGGTTGGTGTTATTATTGGATGTATCTGGGGTTATGTGCATCAGTTAGACCGTTTCCTCACAGAGGTTTACAATGTTATCAACAACGTACCGATGATTATTTATATGACATTGATTTCCTTGTTGGTTGGTCAGAGTTTCACAATTATGGCAATTTCCTTGATTGCTTTCGGCTGGCTTACCATGGCGAGAAATGTTCGAAACCTGGTAATGATGTACCGTGATAGGGAATACAACCTGGCGTCCAGATGTCTTGGAACTCCGGTTTGGAGGGTTCTGACTAAGAACATTCTTCCTTATCTCATCAGTATCATCATTTTAAGACTTGCACTTTCCATTCCTGCGACCATTGCATTAGAGTCAACTCTGTCTTATCTTGGCCTGGGACTTGGAATTGAAACTCCGTCACTTGGTATTTTGTTAAGAAATGCCAGAAACTACTTTTTGGACCGTCCGTATCTGCTGATTTTCCCGGCAGTCATTGTTTCTTTGATTACTATTACTTTCTATTTAGTTGGTAATGCCTTCTCAGATGCGGCAGATCCTAGAAATCACGTATAAGGAATGGAGGACCAGTAATGGCGAAAGAACCAATATTATCTGCTAGAGACGTGGAAATCCAGTTCAGTTTACGTGGAAAGCTGCTTACAGCTATCCGCAAATGTTCTCTGGATCTCTATGAAGGGGAAACTCTTGCAATCGTAGGCGAATCCGGTTCTGGAAAGTCTGTTTTTACAAAGTCTTTCCTGGGTATGCTGGATGCAAACGGAAAAATCACAAATGGTTCCATCATGTATCACGGAACCGATATTTCAAAATATACAAAGGAAAAAGAGTGGAGAACCATCCGTGGTAAGAAAATTGCCATGGTTATGCAGGATCCTATGACATCCTTGAATCCACTGAAAAAAGTTGGAAAACAGATTCAGGAAAGTATTGAACTGAATCAGGGAATCAAAGGCGCTGAGGCCAAAAAGCTGGCTATGGAGATGCTGACAAAGGTTGGTATTCCTGATCCGGAGCGCCGTTATAATCAGTATCCACACGAGTTTTCCGGCGGAATGAGACAGCGTGTTGTCATTGCTATTGCCGTGGCATGTCATCCTGAAATCTTAATCTGTGACGAACCTACCACAGCTCTGGATGTTACCATTCAGGCTCAGATTCTGAACCTGATCCGTGAATTGCAGCGTGAGCTGAAAATGACAGTTGTTTACATCACTCATGACCTTGGTGTTGTGGCAAATGTTGCTGACCGTGTAGCAGTTATGTATGCAGGACAGATTGTAGAGTATGGCCTGGTAAATGAAATTTTCTATGATGCATGGCATCCATATACATGGGCGCTGCTGTCATCCCTTCCACAGTTGGGAATTAAGGGAGAACCACTTCCGACTATCGAAGGAACACCGCCAAACTTATTTAACACCATTAAAGGTGATGCATTTGCACCACGTAACAAACAGGCGCTTGCTATTGATTTTGAGGAGGAACCACCTTTCTTTGAAATCACAGAGACACACCAGGCAAAAACTTGGTATCTGGATCCAAGAGCACCTAAGATTGAACAGCCAAAAGCAATCAAAATGCTGAGGCAAAAAATGCAGGAGAGAGGGTAATTTAATATGGCAGAAAGAGAAAAGTTAATAGAAATTAAAGATCTGCAGATTACCTTCGGCAGTGGTAAGAAGAAATTTGTGGCAGTTGACCATGTGAATTTTGATATTTACAAAGGAGAGACATTCTCTTTGGTTGGCGAGTCTGGTTCTGGTAAAACTACTATCGGACGTGCCATTACTAGAATTAACCCTGTATCTGCAGGAGAGATTTTATTTAAGGGTCAGAAAATTACTGGAAAAATTTCCAAGGAACTGGACCTTGAAGTAATTAAAAAGTGTCAGATGATTTTCCAGGATCCAATGGCATCTCTGAATGAGCGTGCAAAAGTTGACTATATTATCTCTGAAGGTTTGATTAACCATCATCTTTATAAAGATGAGAAGGACAGATATGAGAAGGTACAGGCAGCGCTTCGTGAAGTAGGATTACTTCCTGAGTTTGCTTCCCGTTTCCCTCATGAGTTCTCTGGTGGGCAGCGTCAGCGTATCGGTATTGCCCGTGCTCTGATTATGCAGCCAGAATTCGTAGTGGCAGACGAGCCAATCTCTGCACTGGATGTTTCTATCCGTGCACAGGTTCTGAACCTGTTGAATGACCTGAAGAGGACAAAAGGTTTAACTTACCTCTTTATTGCACACGATTTGTCTGTAGTAAGATTTATTTCAGACCGTATTGCAGTTATTCACAAAGGTAGAATTGTAGAGCTGGCAGAAGCGGAAGAATTATTTATCCATCCGTTCCATCCGTACACCAAGGCACTGCTTTCAGCAGTACCGATTCCGGATCCAGAACGTGAAAAGAATAAAAAGCTTCTGGTATATGATCCTTCTATTCATGATTACAGTACAGACAAACCTGTATGGGAAGAAATTCTTCCAGGACATTTTGTTTATGGTAATCAGAAAGAGTTGGAAGAATACCGTAAAGAGATTTAAAAGGAATGAACATGATAAAGAAAATTTGCACTATATTTGAAAAATATATGATTCGCCCTATGCTATACCAATGTGCTACGAAGATTTCTGTAGCACTGGTATTATGTCTTTTGTGGAATCGCTTTATTAACCGGGAACAGTATTATTCCATGGTGGAAAATGCCTTTTTTGTGGCCGGGGCTTTTTTTCTGGCTTTGGCCTGGTTCCAGTATCTGAGGCTGGACGGTGCCCACATCCACCACTTGCTGGAGGAGAAAAAGGAAAAGAAAAAGAAGAAACATCATTTTACTAAGGATATTGTGGACTTTGTGGATGAGAAGATTATTCCATTTAGTGAACTGGCAGATGATGAGCGGATTGTGTGCAGATTTCTGGGGGATTTGCTCTGCGGAGCCTTGTTTTTAATTCCCGCACTGATTGCATTAGCTTTCTAAATAAAAAAATAAGAGGCTGTAAAGCCGGAGTATGATATCATACCTCGGTTTTGCAGCCTTTTTGTTTCTTTATTTTCAGTTAAACCGTATCCACCAGGTCACATCCGCTGACAATGCGGCTCCAGAGATTTTCATTTAGCGACACATCATGGGAATGAGGATAGGTTCTCTCTGTAGGCCAGTAGGGCAGACGTTCCTGCTCAAGCTCTTCCAGAGAAGAAACCTGTCCGTTTAAATAGCTCTGAATTCTTCTTACACAGGCTTTCAGGCGCAAGGACAGACCGCCCAGCTTGATATCCATAAGTTCATATCCAAAAGGTTTTGCATCCTGCATCCAGAGAGTTTCTCTGACCATGTGCATATGTTCAAGATTCTCCAGGATTCTGGGGATAACTTCTTCGCAGATAGATTCTAAAGTGGATAAGTCCTTGGAATCATAAGCATTTTTCAGACGGATTCCAAGATTAGCTTTGTCTGCCAGTACCAGTGTAAATGCATGGTAAAATTGGAACAGATTCTCGTAAGTTCCGGCAGAAGATAAAGCATTTTCCAGTTTTTGTGCCAGAGCACTGTAATAAGTGTTTGTGTCCATATTCTGGATGTGATAATCAAACATACCCAGCAAGGCATCCTGATACAGCAGGTATTTAGAAGGGTTGTCCGAAGTCAGATTGTTGCCTTTTCCTTGGAAGAGTGCATCAAATTCATCCAGCAAAAGGAAGCTGTCCAGGGATGCATCCACACAGTCCCGGAAGTCCTGTGCCAGTGCTTCATAGGTGAGATCCTCATGGAAACACAGGTGGGCAAAAGCAATCAGCCCAGGGTAAATAGCCTCCAGTGGCGTCTCAGCACCATTATCCATCCAGCCTGTGGCAAATACCTCCTGAATGTTCTGGGAACGGCATGCCTTCAGACCCATACGCATACACTGAATGGCTTTTCCGTAGTTTGGTGCGATTCCGTTCCAGTTCCAGACTCCTCCCGCGTAAACAGTCCAGTCTGACAATTCTTTATGCACACGGAACTGATTCTCATATATCTTCTGATTCCAGTGATAATAATCCCAGTACACAAGTCCAAGACCGGGATCTGGCTTTTTCCAGCCAGATGTATCCGTGTTTTCGTCTACTGCGTAGTAACCTTTTCCAGTGTTGGCAGTGATATACATATCACTCCAAATCATAGGTTTCCATCCTAGTTCTTTGCAGATTTCCTGCACCTTGCTGCTGTGCTCCTGGATCAGCTCAGAGCTGTTTCGGTAGCCGTTTTCCCGAAGATATCTGCCAAGGCCCAGGGAAACTGCCTCGTCCATGCCAATATGGATGGTTCTGGTGCGGAAGCAGTCTTTCAGGGAAGTGAGAATCTGCCGAATGAAATCATATACTTTTTCAGAGCCAACCAGAAGAATATCAGAGCTGTCTTTCAAAGGCTCTGCTTCCGGCCATTTCAGGAAATTTCTTAAATGAGCCAGAGTCTGGATGCATGGAATCAATTCAATGCCAAAAAGGGCGGCATAGTTGTCCATCTCACGTAATTCTTCCTGAGAATATCTGCCCCGGTAAGTACCGAAATAAGGAAATCCCGGC
>USPF01000038.1 GCA_900556555.1 uncultured Blautia sp. | reverse complement strand
CCGCTCCGAGCCACTGAATATCCTCTTTGATTGAATCAACAAACTCCATTTTTTCAATCTTTCTATTTTAGCCTATTCTTCCCGTACCTAAATAGGCTAAAACTCTTATTCTACCTATTTCACCCTACTTTTCTCAGGTTCAAATAGGTGGTTTTTCCTTGTCCATTATTTTCGACCTACCTTTTCCACCTCAAACATAGGCTATATTTCTAATTTGTGCTTTTCCCACCCATTTGAGACAAAATTTTATAGGCTAAAAGAAAAATTTTTTCGTTCCCGGCCTACTTGAACCACATTTCTGTAGGCTATAAAGCTTCTTGTGACGATTTGCACCTATATTTTGAAAAATAAAGCATTCTTACCAGGCACATAATGTAATCATTCTACAAAAAAATCCTGAGATTTTCTCAGGATTCATAAAGTAGCGGGAGCAGGATTTGAACCTGCGGCCTTCGGGTTATGAGCCCGACGAGCTTCCAGACTGCTCCATCCCGCGTCAATATTTTGTTATGTTTAAAGTATAGACCTGCCTGTGGGCTTTGTCAAGCCCGAGTAGGTTTTTGCACTGTCCATTCCCTGTAGATAGATGACGTCTGATTTTACTATAAGATATATTATTTTACTTTGAGTTTCTGTAATCAGTATATTTCAAATCCTATACTAAAACCAGAAATATACATAGGAGCGTACATCATAGATGAATTACAAGGAAATAGGAAAACAGATTAAACGGAAACGTATTGAAAATAAGCTGCGGCAGGAAGATCTTGCAGAAATGACTGACCTGTCCACCGGCTACATCAGCCAGGTGGAATGTGGAAAAAAGGCTCCTTCTCTGGAAAATTTCATCATCATTGCAAACTGCCTGAATGTGTCAGCGGATGAGCTCCTTGCCAGTGAAATCAATAACGGATATATCCTCAGGGTATCTGCGTATCTTGAAAAAATGAAAGATTTAAGCGAAGAAAAACAGAAAATCATTTGCGACATCATAGAAGTTCTGTTGAAAAATTAGTGTCGCTGACAAAAGAAAGAAGCTACTGTCCTGGCTTTTAGTTGAACAGGCTGGGAAGTAGCTTCTTGGAGTCATAGTTTCATGCTTTGTTTCAATGATTCAATCCATTTTTTTGCTTTTCCACACCCCAACATACAATCATGATGATTAAAGCATAATATATAATCCGTTTCATAATTAGTAACATAAAATTCAAACCCAAACATTTCACTAAGTAAAATCTTCAATTCCTCTCCATTATTTATAAGTATTATAGACTTGTCTTCTGCATTATCAAAAAACATTAAGCACCTATTATCACTTATAAAATTGCAAACTATCTTCCAGCCGTCACTATCAGTTATTATTGCCGGATTATTAAATTGTTCCCATAAAAAGATTCCCGATTTTGATTTTATATATTTCTTATAAATATTCTTTTTTATCTCTTCACTTTCCCTATTATGTAAAGTATTAATACATATATTGTTGTTCAGTGCAACTTTTACAATTTCCTCACTTATCTTCATTTTCACTCTCACTCCTATCTATTATATGGAACCTTATCTACAAAAATATGTCCTCCTGTTTGCCAAACAACATGATCTGAGGTTGGATCACCACTTAATTCAAACTTATTGTTTCAATAATTCAATCCATTTTTTGCTTTACACACCCAGCATAAAGGATCCGATAATAAAGTTGATGCAAATGCACGTAAACTGGCACTTTCATTTTCAATCGACATCTTCAAAACAACATAGGGTACAATTGACTGCGTCTTAAATGACACTTCCAATAATACATCTTGTAATTCTTCGTTTAACAATTGTCCATCTATATTTTTAATGAATGCTCCTGCTTCAACAATTTTCCCCGTATTTTTTATTATATAGATAGTAACTTCTTTTTTCTCCTTTTTCAACTCCGGTTCTTCCATTTCTGTAGAGATATAGCTTATGTGCACCACTTTTTTCCTTTTAAAATTTCTACATATAAACAGCTCCGTATTTTACTATTAGCTTTATTATTTTACTTTGAGTTTCTGTAATCAGTATATTTCAAATCCTATACTAAAACCAGAAATATACATAGGAGCGTACATCATAGATGAATTACAAGGAAATAGGAAAACAGATTAAACGGAAACGTATTGAAAATAAGCTGCGGCAGGAAGATCTTGCAGAAATGACTGACCTGTCCACCGGCTACATCAGCCAGGTGGAATGTGGAAAAAAGGCTCCTTCTCTGGAAAATTTCATCATCATTGCAAACTGCCTGAATGTGTCAGCGGATGAGCTTCTTGCCAGTGAAATCAATAACGGGCACCTCCTACGGATGTCCACATATCTTGAAAAAATGAAGGATTTAAACGAAGAAAAACAGAAAATCATTTGCGACATCATAGAAGTTCTGTTGAAAAATTAATGTCGCTGACAAAAGAAAGAAGCTACTGTCCAGGCTGTTAGTTGAACAGGCTGGGAAGTAGCTTCTTGATAACTGTACATAATTGCAAGACTATAAATTTTTCATTTCGCCAATTCAATCTTTTGAATTTTACTATTGTTCAAATGGGATTTCATAGCACTGAGCAAAAAAAGAACATCTTTTTTCTTACTCATAATTTTTCCTCTAAAAAAGTTATACGATTGTTCAGGTTTAAAACTTGTACTTTTACCGTCATGAACAAGTATCACCTTATTTTCGCTTACCATGGTAAAATAGCCTACACCAATATTATTTCTTCATTTATATAGAATCCCACTTTCTTCGATATAATCGTAACATTCTAATAATCCCTGTATTTCTTCTGCGTGAAACTTATCATATCCACATATCTTTATTCCTTGAATTATATTACCTAAAACTTCCTTCCATTCATTAATAAATATATTAATTGGTATATCTATTTCTGGAACTTCGTTCAATAACCTTTCTAAATGCCCTACTGTACAGTTCCATTTAGATTTTATTTTTATATTTCCCTTTTTCCAGTTTACAATCCAATCACATCTAAATGTATCTGGAAGCCAATATATTATTTTATTTCCTGAAGGTTTATCATGCAATTCCATCAAAAGTTTTATAATATCATCTATCATATAACTAATATCATATTTATATGATAAAGGAATACTTATATAGTTCCATGTTAGTATAGCATGTTCTGTATATAACGGATATATAGTTTCGATTATATCCGATAGACTACTATCCTCGTAATCTATCTTGTGTTGAACTCTAGGATTACTCGCTTGAATACAAAAATTCAAAAAATCACCTCCTACGGCATTGGATAACCATGCCATGTGCCTGTTCCATTGTTTCTTATCCACATTTTTGTTGCCTGCTGTGTAGTTCCGTCTGGCATATGAACTACCGACTTAGAACCATTTGGCAAATCAAAATATCCACTTTCTCCAGGCTTTAATCTATTTGCCATTTGAGTTGCATAATCTAAATCTGATTTTGCCCATTGCCCTTGAGGATTTCCAGTTGCTTTTGCCCTGGCAGGTCCTTCTTTCCACTTAACACCATGTTTTTTACTGCCCATTACCGCAGATTCTGGTTTTACCGAACTGTTTCCGCCATCGCCACTTCCATGCATGCCATCTGGCATTTTATTCGAAGCCACCGCATACAAGACGCTGCCAAGCACTCCCGCTTTCGCCAGTGACAGTATGGTTACATCACTGACCGCTGCCGAAGCTGCTACCGTTCCTCCTGCTGACACAGTAAATCCTGGCAGGCTAGTTCCTAAACCTGATAAACTGCCCCCTCCTGTTGGAGCACCAGCTCCTATAAGAAAGAGGAAGCCTGTTTGTGCAGTTGCAATGACTGCCTTCTTATGCTCCGGTGAGCCGTAGTCCACATAGGTTCCTCCCGGGATGCACACCTTATGTACGACTTTTTCCCGTATCACATTCTCTGCATGCTCCTGGTAGCTGGCCTGGTAATAATAATGGGTCGGTCTCTGTCCGGGCATGTACATTCCATTTCCAAGGTTCACTCCCCGGACTGGATGCCTTTCTCCCGGGGCAGGCAGTGGATTCCGGTTTCTGTTCGGATATGGGGTTCTTTCCTGTGCCCGTTTTTTCCTGGCAGGTTTGGAACTGGTGCTGGTGCCGGCCTGGCTGCACTTCTCTGTGGGTTGGTGCTCTTTGCTGCTGCTTTGTTCACCATGTTCAGGTAGGATTTCACCGCTTTTTTTGCCTTTTTCCCTAAGTTCCGGGCTGCATTGGCTATCTTTTTTCCCACTTTCTTCACTGCGTTCCAGATTTTCCCATGACCGCTTGGATCCTGGTAGTTGGCCGGGTTGTTAGTCACATAGGCGTACCTGTTCCTGGTCAGAGGCTCCCTTTTGCTTCCCAGGTCGCTGTCCTCACTGGTAAAGGTTCCTGTAGAAGCCTGGTAGTATCTTGCCCTGAGATACTGAAATCCAGTCTTTGCACCTGTGGACTCCCCATTGTACCCATAATAGTTCACAGCATCAGGTGTGCCGGAAACCAGAACCCCGTATGGGTCATAGCGGTAGCTGCTTCCAAGCACGTCTTTTTCGCTTATCAGGCCGCTGACACTTCCGTTTCCATTATATAAATAGTAACTGCTTTTTCCCTCTTTTTCAACTCCGGTTCTCCCATTTCCGTAGAGGTATGCCTGTCTCAGCTTGTCGTCTGCCCCATATTCTGCCAATACTTCCGTGTACTCTGTGTTGATGTCATTGATGTACTCAGTCAGGGTATAGCCTTTTGCATCCGGGCCTTTGGGGATTTTCTCTGCCAGTTTTTCTTCCGGGCTGTCCCCTTTTTCTGTCCTCTGGCTTTCTGGAATCAGCACTTCCTCTCCATAGCAGTCTTCCCACTGGTACGTGTTGTCAATCTGGAAGATACGGTTCCCGTCCCCGTCATACAGGGCTGCCATCAGCACCGTGCTTCCCTCTGTCACTGCTGCCAGGCGGTTCTCTGCCGTATATTCGTATTCCCTTGGTTTTTCATAGGCATCCCCGCTGCTCTTTATGAGGTTCCCGTCTTTATCATACGTATAAAGGATGCCCCTGTCACCCCATATCTTGCAATTCTTTTTCTTAATGAGCTGGTTGGAATCATTATACTCATATTTGTATTTTTCTTTCTGGGTGCCATCTATGATTTTTTCATAATACGTGCGGTTTCCTACTTTGTCATACGTATAGTTATGGACTGTGGTGCTGCCGCCTTTCACCTTTTCTGTACACCTGGTCAGTTCCCAGTTTCCGTCATACTCATAGGTACGGCTAGTTGTGATCTTCTTTTCCCTGTGGGTGCAGGATTTTCCTGTGCCACGGGTTCCTGCTTCTAATTCCGATGAATTTTCTGCAATGACATAGCCCTCTTCGTTGTAACTGTATTCATAAGCAGAAATCTGTTTCTTGCACTTGGTACACGTATTTACCAGTTTTGTGACATGGTTCTCTTCATCATACGCAATCTCTGTCTTGATGCCGTTTGGACGTACAACTTCAGTGACACGGTTTAAGACATCATAATGATATGCAGTATTGCTACCTTTCTTATCTGTTACATTAATCAGGTTATCATTTAAATCATAGGCATACTGTACACAGCTTCCATCTGGGTACTGGAGTTCTTTCAGATTGCCTGCTTCATCATATTCGTAAGTTACCGCCTTTTTAGAACCCTGGATTACTTTGTTGATTCTTCCCAAACGGTCATACTCATACCGGCTCTTTCCTGTCTCATCCTGCATGGAAACCCGTTCCCCTGCTGTATTGTAGGCATACTGTACCGGTTCTTCCGCCTGTTTTCCCTTTGCTGTTTCATAGGATTTTTCCAGGAGGTGATTCAGTTTGTCATAATCATACACGGTTTTCTTACCACTGGCATAAGTATGAGAAGATAAACGCCCCTTTTCGTCATAGCCAAAGCCTTCTTCACGTCCGGCAGGGTCTTTGATAGATTTCAGGTTGCCTTCCAGGTCATAGGTATATTTTGTTGTTTTCCCAGAACTGCTTATAAAGGCAGTCAGATTGTTCATAGTGTCATATTCATAAGCAGTTCCCTGACCCATGGCATCTATTACCTGTGTCAGATTATCATTTTCATCATAGGAAAACTTTGTTTTCAGTCCCAGCCGGTCGGTAGCTGTAAGCAGATTTCCATGTGCATCATACGTGTATTTTGTAATAAATCCTCTTTTGTCCGTCACAGAAGTAATCTGGCCAGTCTTATCATAAGTATAGGATACTTTTTGTTTCAGTGCATCTTTTTCTTCTATCACCTGGTTATCTTTATCAAAGACGGTCTCTGTCACATATCCCATAGGGTCTGTCACAGACGTAAGATTATAGTTCTTGTCATATCCGTAGGAAGTTGTCCGTTTACCTGGCTTCGTCATAGCTGTGATATTACCAACCGGGTCATAGGTGAATTTTGTCAGATTTCCCAGTGGGTCAGATACCTGTACCATACGCCCTGCCAGGTCATACTGGTACTGGCTGCTTCTGCCAAGAGGGTCTGTCTCTTTTGTCAGATTTCCCAGTTCATCATACGCATACTCCGTGAAACCTTTCAATGGATCTGTAACTGTAAGCATATGATGCAGCTTATCGTAGGTATAGCTGGTACTGCTTTTCAGGCTATCACTTTCTTTGATGATATTATCTGCTTTATCGTAAGTAAAGTTTTTCTTATATCCCAGCGGGCTTGTCATACTCTCAAGCCGCCCTGCTGCATCATAGGAATATTTATATGTTCCTCCGTTTGCCTGGGTCATCTCCGTGACATTACCATTTAAATCCACCTGGTAGGTGGTACTGTTTCCTTTTGCATCGGTTTCTTTTACCAGGTTACTGTGCTTATCATATATATATTCCAAAACTGCACCTTTGGGTGAAATTGCTTTTATCATATTTCCCATAGCATCATACTGGAATTCTGTCACCTGGCCCAGCGGATCTTTTTGTTTGATCAGATTTCCAATGGCATCGTAACGGTATTCTGTAGTCTCTTTCTGTGGGGTTGTTTCTTTTATTTTTCGGTTCAGCTCGTCATATCCATAGGTGGTCTGATTTCCGTTTCCGTCTGTCTTCCCTGTGAGATTATTATTTGCATCGTAACGATAACTGGTAATGGTTCCATTTTCATCTGTCTGCTGTGTAACGTTGTCATTTCCATCATACTGGAACTGTTTCACTGCTCCAAGCGGATTTTTCTCTTCTGTAATGCGGTTTTTCTTATCATAGGCATAGGTATAGACTGCTTTTTCGGACTTGCTCATGGACAGTGGATTTCCTGCCTGATCATAGGAAAAAGATGTCTTGTGTCCCTCTGCATCTGTCACTTCCGTGATATTATCCATACTGTCATATCCAAAAGTAGTTGTACTTCCATCAGCTTCCGTAACAGATAAAAGTCTTCCATATGAGTCATAGGTATAGGAATCTGTCCGTCCCAGCACATCTGTCTGGCTAATGAGGTTTCCATCATAATCATAGACATAGGACATATCATTTCCTGCATTGTCACTGGCTTTTGATAACCTGCCCATGGAATCATATTCATACTTAGTAATCAGTCCTGCTGCATCTTCACTTTTTACAAGCTGGTTCAAGCTGTTGTATTCCATCGACAGCACACCGCCATCTGGAAGAGTGAGGGTTGTATTATTTCCATTTTCGTCATAGGTGTAGACGTAGACATGTTCTCCTGCATCTGTCATCTTCTTCGGAAGCCCCATGGTATTATTGGAATAAGATATAGTTCCTTTCAGGGCATCTACTGTTGTTTTCAAGTTTCCAAGGGCATCATATTTCATTGCTGTGATATTTCCTTGGGGATCTGTGATGGAGCGAAGATTTCTGATTTTATCATAAGTATATTGATAGATACCTCCATTTCCATCTGTTTCTTCTATTAGATTTCCTCCTGCATCATATTTTTGTTTGTGGATATATCCCATGGCATCGGTGACAGAGGTGACACGCCCTGCTTTATCATAGGTATATGTGGTTGTTTGTCCCTGTGCATTTGTTTCGGATACCATTCTTCCTGCTTTATCGTATGCATAGGTTGTGATTCCACCTGCCGGATTTTTCTCCTCTTTCAAAAGATTTCTTTTATCGTAAGCATAAGTCCAGGTGCGTTCCATATCATCTGACATAGAAATCATATTTCCATTTCCATCATAATGGTACGTATATACGGCTCCCAGTACGCTTGTTTTTGTAATTACCTTTCCAGTTTTGTCATAGGTATATATTTCTTGTCCACCGTCTGGATACTGGACTGCTGTGATATTACCCATATTATCATAAGTGTACGAGGTTTTATTTCCATTTGCATCTGTGATACTGGTTACAAGCCCCGATACATTGTACTGATATGTAGTTTTAGCTCCCCTTCCATCTTTCATGCCAACCTGGCGTCCTGCACTGTCATAGGTATATTCTATGGTTCCCGTCTCTTTTGCACTCTCACTGAGCAAGCGGCCCATGGAATCATAAGTATAAGTGGTCACATTTCCTTTAGCATCTGTTTTGGATATTTTATTTCCATTTTTGTCGTAGATGCAGGATGTTGTATGACCTTCCGGATCTGTAGATGTGAGAAGACGCTGCTGCCCGTCATAAGTAAAGGTGCTGACTGCTCCTAGTGGGTCTGTAAGTTTCGGAATATTTCCTGCTGCATCTAATGGATACTCTGTTTTCCCACCATCTCCTGCAATTTCCCCAATCTGCCGCCCGGACTTGTCATAAAGAATCTTTTCTGTTTCTCCTTCCGGATTTGTGACAGATATCCTGCGGTTCATACCGTCATATGCATAACTCCACATGCCTCCTTCCGGATCTGTCATGGATACTAAAACAGCTCCCTCATATGTGAAGGTACTAGTATTCCCGTTTGGATCTGTCATAGACAGTATCCGCCCAGCCTCGTCATATCCATAGGCAGTGACTCTCCCTTCTGCATCTCTGGAAGATGACATACATCCTTTCCCATCATAGGTATAGGTAGTGACTGCCCCATTGTAATCTGTAACCGTCAACGGAAGATTCTGTTCATTGTAAGTATAGCTTTCTACTGCCCCGTCTTCCCTTGTTTCGGACAGCAAGTTTCCTGCACTGTCATAAGTATAGGATTTTGTACCTTTTGCATTGGTTTCTGTTGCCACCTGATTCTGCTCATTATAAGTATAGGCCACAGAGCTGCCATCCGGATATTCTACAGAAGTAGTCCGATACTGCCCATCATAATGATAAACAGTCTGATTTCCTTCAAAATCTGTTGTGATGGTCTGATTTTTCTTATAGGATATTTGTGCAGTGTGCCCATCCGCATCTTTTTGTTTCACGACCCTTCCTTCTTCATCGTAAGTGTTTTCTATAACGGTATTTCCTGCTCCATCCTTCCAGGAAACCATCTGATGCTTTTTATCGTACTGATAGCTTTTCTTGATTCCTCCTCCATCTGTCACTGTAGTCAGATTCCCTTTATCATCATATTCATAGGAAACCTTAGTTCCGTCCGGAAAAACAATCTCTGTAATGTACCCATTTTCATTTTGCGTAATTGCAAAAATTTTACCGGATGGCGTAGTGATACTCTTTAAAGAATAGTTCTCATCATAATCAAGTCTTGTGCTGTTTCCCCTGATATCTGTGACAAACCGGAGCAGCCCATTTTTGTCAAAGGACATTACTGTCTTTTTCTCATCTGACAGTTCCCATCCTATATAATCCTGTTCTGTACCCTCATATGCGGCCTGATGTAGTTCATAGGAATATCCTTCTGGAGCATAGTAATTGCCATTTTCATCACATTGAAACAGAAGAAAACTGCCATCCCCTCTTTTATAAAGGATGCTTCCGTTTTCCATTCTTGTCAGATACTGGTCATATCCGAAGCTCCATCCTCTTCCAAACAAGGAATTATATTCTGCTCCTTTGGAGTTGTACGTTCTATCTATGAGAAAATTTCCTCCAAGCTCCGGCAGTTCTGCATCTGTCTGGTTTAGATAGAAGTTTCCTGTATTCAAATTCACTGGCTCAAAACCGAATTTGCAATGCAGCCCCCGCCCAATCAATGCTCCGTCTATTTTCCATTTATCATCATCTGTCAGCGTATCAGGATTGTAAGGCTCTTGTGTTTTTGGATTTCTGACAAAAATAGTATTGTTTGCCATCACAAGACTATCCTGCACCTGATTATCCTTCATAAGAACAGTTAATGGTACGCCATAGTAACTTGCAACTTTGGGAAGAGTATCAAACTGTTTGATTTTGTAAATTAAAAAACGATCGCTTGTTTTCTCTTTTCCTGTGTTTCCATCTTTGATTGCACTGGCTTTAAATTGATATATTTTGTCGTAATCCAGACCTGTATAGAGAGCTCCCTGCCAGTTGGTTTCTTTTGCCTTGTATTTATTTGCATTTGGAAATTGCTTTTCATATTCTGTACTATCAGGATATTTATATGTTTTCTCTGCTGATGCAACACGGTGCTTGTCCTTTGCATCTTCTTCCGGTGACAGATAATATTCTACTATGGACTGGCTCTGTGCAATACCATCAGGAAAAACACCATCAAACATCAGTTTTCCTTTAACATCTTTTTCACTCATAGGACGAAGCAGAACGGTTGTATCATCCAGCGGTACATCCTTTAAAAATGGATCTTCAGGCTCTGCCGGTTTCCAATTTATCGTCATCTTGGGGCCATAAGCAGAATTCCTGTTGTTCATGACCTCACACTGCATGGCTGCTGGTTTTTCTGTAGCTTCATCAATTGCTTTTAAGACCATTCCATGATTTTCATATGTTCCTTGTATCCATCCATTAACCAAATCCTTCACCTGATAATCAATATATTCATTTGCATGTTCTTTTGCATTCTGCTGGTCTTCGAACACATGATTCTGAGGCTGGTTATTCCAGGTGACTGCCTCCTCCTGCCAGGCATCTTCCACACGGTACAAGCCAAATTGAGAAGCTCCATGACTGAAATTCGTTCTCTGGCTGATAGAAAATACCGCATTGTTGATAATCGATTCTTTTGGTATTGCAGCAAAATCATAATTTACTTTGATATAGGTACGGCATACCATATGCAGAACCCCAAAATTAGGCAGATTTCCGGATACATATCCATCATCATATCCTACATATGGATAATTGTTATCACCAATTACGATTTCCGGACTCCCCATTTGCACTCCATTTAAGATAAAATTCCCTTTATCAATGTTGACTGCTGTTGGGTCGATTCGCACCGGATACTGTCTTGTTTCATCTTCCAGCCAGCCAGTATCCGGCAAAACGGACATCCATATTTTTCCATCTTTTTCTTCCAGTCTCAAATCAATATGAAAACTAATATTACCTGCCGCATCCTCCATGCTCGGTGCTTCCAGAAGAAAAACTGCTTCTTCTATGCTTTTCCCTTCTGGGTACAGATACACCATATTTTCTTTTTGTTCTGCCTTCATCCCTGGTGCTCTTAATTCATAGGTAAACTGTGTGACCGTTCCAGGCTGGTTCAATACAATATCTTCCTTTACACTATTATCCAGAACAGTGTATTGTATATCTACCTTGTCATAAACAGAATTATACAAAATTGCATTGTCTTTTACTACCGAATGGCTATAATCTCCATCTGATGGAACCATTTCCAGGTAATATCCATCTTTTTCAACAGATATTCCTGCATCCTGGGTAATCTCGGAAGGCAGACTGACTTGATAACAGTTATTACCATTTGTAAATTCTCCTGTTAATGATCTTTCGTCTGTTTCACGAAGAATATTATCTGTTTCCTGCAAATTGCCACTGTCATCTACAAAAGTACCCTGATTTCCACCAATTACCGTATTGTATGTTCCATCCTCCTGACGATATGTACGGGATGCATAATCATAAGCTGTCAGTTCTCCGGTTTCCTTCTGTATCGGATAATACTCCTGTGGTTCTTTGATTTCTACTGGTGTCTCTTCTGTTGTTTCCTGCTCTGCCTGTATTTCTTCCTGATTCTCTTCCTGTGAGTTTTCTTGTTCTGTTTGTGTTTCTTCTTTCGGAACTTCCGGTTCTGTTTCCTGTTCTTCTTTGGATTCTTCCTTTGGAACTTCTGTCTCCAAATTTTCTTTTTCCGGCTCCTGCAACGCTTCTTCTGCACTTTTCACTGGCTCTGGACGTTCAAAAGGTACTTCCCTCACTTCCTCTTCTGTCTTTTCTGCTGCATACACAAATAGCGGCTCTGACCCTTGCAAAGAAATCATCACCGCCATGGAAAACCCAACTATTTTCTTCCATATTTTTTTCTTCTGCATAATTATCTCCTTATTTCCTGTAGTATCCCAAGTCCCAGCATAATGCACACACAAATATGAGCAAGAAGAAGTGTATAATAAACTCTCCTGGCACAAAGCAAGACAGCACAAGCGAAGAACAGTGCCGACAAAAGAAGTACAAAATGTGTACTCTTTCTAAAACGGATCTTTTCCACCATGCTTAATCTTTTGTTTGGATTATCTATAGGTGCATAATGCCAGATGATACAAAACACCAGCAGATAAATCATCGAACAGATTCCTACCCCTGGCAGATTCCCCTGGGAAACTGCAAATGCTACTGAAATCATGAGAACAGAACAAATGTAGCAGCTTGCCCGTGTAGGTGCATGATACCCACCTGCAAATATACGGAGAATACAATAAGAAAAATAAAAAAATATACTCTGCCATATAGAAATCTGGAATACATACCCTAGAAGGATCACAAGAAACCAATTCAAAATTCCATGTATCATCTGTATCATTCCAAAATATACAAATTCCTGCTCTTCCTTTTCTATCATTCCTAGCTGCCACATTTTTTCTGTTATCTTCATCTTACTTTTCCCTCATATTTTCTACTGATTTTGGTAACTTAGGCTGATATACAGCAAAAGGACATGTACTGTTCACCTCTGTTTTTACCGCTATCTTTGCCAGTGTCTTTACTGCTTTTCCTGTCATTTTTACTACCTTTTCTTTCATTTTTGATTACCTTCCTTTCGTTTTCTTTTGTTTTCTTAAAATATCATAAAAATCTTGGTTTTTATTTCATATTCCGAAAATAGTAGAATTGATTGCGAATTTGAAAACTCCAATTGGATACAAGTAAAACTTAACCATAGGTTTCTGTATATTACCCAATATAAAACTTATACTGGAAATATAAGATCGGATATGGAAGAAAGGTTCTAGAGTCATGAAATACAATATCTTAATCTGTGATGATGATGAAAAACTATGCGGACAACTGGAAAGCCTGCTTTTGCAATATGCTAAAATTCATCACAAATATTTTGATATCTCTGTTTTCTTTCATGGAAATACTTTGCTCAATTATTTAAGATTGGAAGATAACATTGATATAATGATTTTGGATATCTGTCTAGGTGATACAAATGGTATTGAAATTGGCAAAGAAATCCGTACTTTGAGTAAAACTTATGATATACCTATCATTTACATTTCTTCTTTTAAAGATTATGCATTCAGTTTGTTTAAAATCCGCCCTTTTGATTTCCTCCTAAAACCTGTAAAAAAAGCTGAACTTTTTTCTGTTTTGGATGAGTTATGTCTGCATCTGGAACATCGGAAAAAAATTTTCACTTTTAAATGTGGAAATCAGTATTTCCGTATTCCGTATGAAGATATTATGTACTTTTGTAGTGATGACAAAAAGGTCTTTATCACAACCAAGAAAGAAACTATGAGTTTTTGGGGCAAGTTAAGTGCTGTCAAAGTTCAAACTGGTGATTTCTTTCTTTGCATCCACAAATCTTATCTGATTAATCATTCTTACGTGAAACAATATACCTGCCATGACGTAGAAATGGCTGACGGAAAAATTCTGAGCATTAGCCAGGCCAGGAAAAAAATTGTGCAGGAATATCTTTTGAATACCATGAAGGAGCACAACACTCTATGATAACTTATCTGTTATTTAATATTTTCTGGTTCTATATTCTTTCCCGTTTTTTCCATTTCTTTTTTGGTAAAAGCAACCACAAAACATGGAATCTATTTTTATCATATGCTCTGTTTTATCTGATAAATAGTAGCGTTCATCTTCTATTTCATCATCCAGTTCTTAATATGCTTACCAGTCTTGCAGGGCTTTTTCTGTTATCAGATTACTATTGCACAAATTATCTGAAGCGGCTTCTTTCAGTTGCTCTTATTTACATCTTGAGCATGATCTGTGATATTTTAATAGCAATCGCATTCCATTCTTACCGCCCTGGAATGAAACTGCTTCCTGAATCTGCTGCAGCTGCCTATTTTCTTCTTTTTATTTTGGAGCTATTCCTCGAACGCTTTATTCATTTGCAAAAAACCGAAAAATTAAACCTTATTCACTGGCTTGCCCTTATTACTGTACCTTTATGTAGCATTACCGTTATATGTGTCCTAATTATGCAGAATTCTTACAAACGGAACACAAACCTTTTCATTATTTTTTCACTGCTCTGTATGAATGCTGTTATTTTTTATCTTTATGATTCCATACAGAATGTATATCTAAAAGATTTGAAGCAATTTTACATGGAACGGCAGCTTCTTGCGTATTCCAGGCAATTACAACTAATGATAGAATCACGCAAAAAATTTTACGAACTGCAACATGATATAAAGCATCATTTCATGGCAATTTCTGCCCTTGCCAAGAAGCAGAAATATATGGAAATTCCTGATTATATAGAAAAAATACAACATCACTATCAGAACCATACATCTTACAGGCACTACTCCGATCACGCCCTGATTGATGGCATATTAAACTATATGTTGGAAAATACAGCATCTAGATTCAAATATCTTAGAATCCGTGTAGATATTCCTTCCCAAATTGCATTTAGCAATTTTGATATGAGTGTACTTCTTGGAAATCTGATGGACAATGCGATAAAAGCCGCTCTGGAGTCAGAAGATAAATACCTTGATTTAGATATGAATTATGATAAAGGTGTCCTGATTCTGATTATTACTAACAGCTATGATGGAAATCTGTCTATGCACAAAAACCAGCTAATTTCTACTAAAACGGATACGGAACTTCCTCATGGTATCGGGCTTAGCAGCGTAGAAAAAATCGTTGAACAAAACAACGGATATTTAAATATCTCCCACGAAATGCATCGTTTTACAGTAAAAATTGTTTTATATACCAGTTCCTCTTCATGAGCGATTACCTTCGTATTCTGTAATCTTGCTACGGATTACATAGGCTAAAAAATCCTTTATGCCGATTTACACCGACTTTATCCAGATCCGAATAGGCTAAAAATCTTGCTTTCCTGTAAATCAACCTACTTTTTTTCTTTCCAAATAGGCCAATTCTCTCATTTGTTGTATTTCAACTTACTTTTCTCCCGGCAAAGGCAGGCCGGAAATGCTTCTTTTCTATTTTCTGGCCTATTCTGGATGATATTTTGTAGGCCACCAGATGATTTTCTCATTTGTACCCTTGTTCCTATATGGATTCTGTGCTATCTTTGAAACAGAAATTTCACATCACTGTACAGACTGCAAAGGAGAAAACTTATGGCAAACACGAAACATCAAATGTCTGAAACACACCTTTTAGGACTGCTTCTTGCTCTGGTAGGCGGATTTCTGGATGCCTACACTTATGTATGCAGAGGGCACGTCTTTGCTAATGCCCAGACCGGAAACCTGGTTCTGCTTAGCATCTATATTACCAACCAGGATTGGGCAAAGGTTTTATATTATTTCACACCTGTTCTTGCTTTTGTCCTTGGAATCTTAATCTGCGAAATGATTCAGTCACGGCTAAAATGGAGACAGCGTTTTCATTGGCGGCAGATTGTCATTCTGATTGAGATTATAATTCTCGGTATCTCTGGATTTCTGCCACTTGGTTCTGCAAATACAACAGTCAATATCATGATTTCTTTTGTGTGTGCTCTCCAGGTGGAAGCCTTCCGAAAGATGAACGGAAATCCCTTTGCCACTACCATGTGTACCGGAAATCTCCGCAGTGCCACAGAAAATCTATATTTATATACCAGAACAAAAGACCGTACTTTACTAAAAAAGAGCCTGCAATATTATAATGTAATTTTGTTTTTTATCATCGGAGCGGCTGTAGGCGGTTTCCTTACTGTCCGTCTTGGCGGGCAGGCTGTATGGCTAAGCTGTGCAGGACTTGCCGCAGTATTTCTTGTTATGTTCCACAAGTCATAGGAGGATTTTTATCATGCATCCTGTTTCTCATTCTCTAAAAGAACAAAAAGATCATGGGACTTTAGTTTTTCCCTGTGGTCTTTATGAAGTTTTTGAAGACACTATCTGGTCCGGTGTGAAACACCACTGGCACGATGAAATCGAAATCATTTATTTTATGAAAGGTGATTATAAATTAAATGTAAATATGGAGTCTTATGATATCCATGAGGAATGCTTTTGCTTTATTAATTCCGGTGACCTGCATTCCATTGAGCCGCTTTCTAAAAGTATAGAATCGGCCATTGTACTGAATCCCTGTATTCTGAGTTTTGAGCATTATGACATGGCTCAAATCAGACTTCTTCACCCTATGGTCAAGGGAAAACTCCGGTTTCCACGGATACTTACACCTTCTAATCCTGCTTTTAAAAAAGTAAAAGAAGAATATCAGGAAATCCTCAATGCCTTTCATCAGACTGGTTTTTATCTTTGCGAAGATACACAGACGATTACAGAAAATCCGGCATCCCAGCTCATGATCCGGGCAAGCCTGCTAAAAATATTAGGAACCCTATCTTTCTATTCTTTACTCACTGAGCCAGTCAAAACAGATGATTACCGTATTGAAATCATTAAATCTTCCCTGGCCTATATCCGTTCTCATTACCAGGATAAATTGTACATACGTGATCTTGCCCGGCAGGCCAATATGAACGAACAGTATTTCTGCCGTTTTTTCAAAAAAGCCCTTGGAAAATCTCCGGTTTCTTATATTAATGAGTACCGTATCAAACAGGCTATCATCCTTTTGCAGACCACAGACCTTCCTGTCATGGACATCTGTCTGGATTGCGGATTTCACAATCTCGGTAACTTTCTCAGGGAATTTAAAAAAGATACCAGCTTCACCCCTCTCCAGTACCGGAAACATTTCTCTGCTAAAAAGTCATAATATTGTAGTTTTTCCTCAAATAATCGTAAGACCTACGCATTTTTGTACCTTATAATATAGTCTACAAAGAATCTTAATGGAATGAATTTACGGAGGTAATACCATGGAAAGAAAATGGTGGCATGACAAAGTAGCATATCAGATTTACCCTAAGAGCTTCTATGATTCCAATGGAGACGGAATCGGTGATTTACAGGGTATTATCCAGAAATTAGATTATTTAAAGGATTTGGGAGTAGATATTATATGGATTTCCCCTATTTATCCTTCTCCATTTGCAGACCAGGGATATGATATCTCTGATTATTATAATATTGACCCTGCATTCGGTACCCTGGAGGATATGGATGAACTGATTCAGGAAGCAAAGAAACGTGACATGTATATCTTAATGGATTTAGTTGTCAATCACTGTTCTGATGAACATGAATGGTTTGAAAAAGCCTGTGCTGACCCGGATGGCGAATACGGCAATTTCTTCTATATCGAAGACCGTAAAGAGGGACAGGAACTGCCTTGCAACTGGCGCAGTTATTTCGGAGGCTCTGTATGGGAACCTCTTCCTGGACATCCTGAAAAACAGTATATGCATGTTTTTCATAAGAAACAGCCTGATCTGAACTGGGAAAATCCTGTTGTCAGAGAAGAAGTTTACAAAAATATCAACTGGTGGCTGGAAAAAGGCCTGGGAGGATTCCGTATTGATGCCATTATCAATATCAAGAAAAAACTTCCTTATAAAAATTATCCTGCTGACAGAGACGATGGTCTTTGCGACATTGCCATGATGCTGGATGATGCCGAAGGTGTGGGTGAATTTCTCGGTGAAATGCAAAGACGCACCTTTGGTCTCTATGACGCTTTCTCTGTAGGTGAAGTGTTCCACGAAAAACCAGAAGAATTTCCTGATTTCATTGGTGATGGCGGTTATTTCTCCTCTATTTTTGATTTCTCCACGAATATCTGGGGTGGCAGTGATAAAGGATGGTATGACTGCAAACGAATTACACCTGATGAATACAAAAAATGCTATTTCCAGTCTCAGAAAAAAATTGGAGACCTTGGATTTTATTCTAATATTATTGAGAATCATGACGAACCACGTGGTGTCAGCTATTATATTCCGGAAGGTGATGTAAACCTGGAAAGCAAGAAAATGCTGGCTGCTCTGTATTTTCTCATGAGAGGACTTCCTTTTATTTATCAGGGACAGGAAATTGGTATGGAAAACCTGCCTGTGCTCCCCATTGAACAGGTAGATGATATTAGTGCCCTTGACCAGTACCAGGTTGCTCTGGATGCCGGCTTTACCCCAGAAGAAGCACTGAAAATCATTTCTCTTAGAAACAGGGACAATGCCAGAACCCCAGTACAGTGGAATACAGAAAAAAATGCAGGATTTACCCAGGGAACACCGTGGCTGATGGTAAACCCAAATTATACGGAAATCAACGTAGAATCTCAGGAAAAAGATGCAAACTCAGTCCTCTCTTTCTACAAAGAACTGATTGCTCTTAGGAAAAATCCTGCTTACAAAGAAACCATTGTTTACGGAGATGTGATTCCTTTTGAAGAAGACCGTCACAACCTTATGGCTTACCACAGAAAAGCAGACAAGGATCTTCTTGTAATCGGCAACTTCCAAAAGGAGGCTCAGAATGTAACACTGCCTTCTGAATGCAAAAATATTCTGATAAACAATTATCCAGATGCAGAAATCAATGGAATTGAAGTACAGTTAAAAGATTATCAGGTTCTTGTCATCGAATTGTAAAATAAATAATTGGCCCTTCCTGAAAGGATATGGCAGATTGGAAAACCATCTGCTGTATCCTTTTTTCACATTTCTCTGTTATCCGGCATAGAATAACTTATATTGTTCTGTCATGAAGAAGGGAGCAGATAGATGCATGCATTCCCCCTATGTGAATTAAAAAAAGGAGAAACAGGAATCATCCGTGAAATTCTATGCCCGCCCAAGCAGATGAAACAAAAATCCGCCCTTATCCTCCGTTTGCTGGATTTAGGATTTTGCCGGGATACTCCCGTTACTTGTACAAATCTTGGAATCTTTAAAAACCCTCATGCCTACCTTATCCGTGGCTCTGTGATAGCCCTTAGAAATCAGGATGCCCAAATGATTCTGGTGGAGAAGCCAGAGAAAAATATCTCTTGTCAAAAGGAGTGTCTATGAAAAAAAATCTATCTGTCTCCGGAAGCATCATAGCACTGGCCGGAAATCCTAACGTGGGAAAAAGCACCATCTTTAATGCACTTACCGGAATGCATCAGCATACCGGCAACTGGGCTGGTAAAACTGTCGGACTTGCAAAAGGAACTTGCCGGATAGGAAAGCAGATTCATACGGTTGTGGACCTGCCCGGATGCTATTCTCTGAGAACTACCTCTCAGGAAGAAAAAATCGCCAGAGATTTTCTGCTGCAGGAAAATCCTGATCTTGTTGTGGTCATCTGTGACCCTATAAGCCTTGAACGCAATCTTACCTTGGCACTGCAAATTTTAAGCTATACTAGACAGGTGATCCTGTGCATCAATCTCATGGATGAAGCTTTGAAAAGAGGAATTTGTATTTCTACTGATGAATTGGAAGACGCTCTTTCTGTTCCTGTAATCGGTATTACCGCAAGAAAAAAATCAGATATTTTGAAGCTGAAGCATACGATAGCTTTGCATCTGCGTTCCCCCAAAAACACTGCTGAAATCTCGTCTTTCAGCCTGCCTTTTGAAAAATACTGCCCTGACGGAAATCCCTATGCCTCCTATGCCACTTGTCTGTATAAAAAAGCTGTGAAAAAAAATCCCTCTTCCAGTTCTTCTAAAGATACCTGGAATTCTTCTGCTGACCGGTGGTTCACAGGTTCTTTCACCGGCATCCCCTGTATGCTCCTGTTTCTGCTATGTATCTTCTGGATTACCCTTACAGGGGCAAATATACTCTCCGACAGGCTGTCTTCTCTGCTTTTTTCTCTGGAACCTGTACTGTTTCACAGCCTTTCTGCTTTTTTGCCTTTGGAATTATGTCAACTACTTGTGTATGGGGTTTATAGGGTCACTGCGTGGGTTGTTGGCGTCATGCTGCCTCCCATGGCTATCTTCTTCCCTCTTTTCAGCCTGCTGGAAGATTTTGGGTATCTTCCAAGAGTTGCCTTTAATTTAGACTGTTGTTTTGCCAAATGCCATGCCTGTGGAAAACAGGCTTTGACCATGATGATGGGGTTTGGATGCAATGCGGCAGGTGTCACAGGATGCAGGATCATTGATTCTCCAAGAGAACGTCTGATTGCTATCCTTACCAACAGCCTCGTTCCGTGTAACGGACGGTTTCCTACGATCATAGCCATTCTGACATTATTTTTTTCCAGTATTCTGCCCCATTCTGGTACTAATATGCATTCCTTTTTTCTTGCCTTACTTCTTACAGGAGTTATTTTCATTGGTATCCTCATGACTTTTTTTTGCTCCTGGCTACTTTCTAAAACCCTGCTAAAAGGAATGCCGTCTTCCTTTACTTTGGAACTTCCACCCTATCGGAAACCTCAGATTTGCTCTGTACTCCTTCATTCTTTTTTCAGCAAAACCCTCCAGGTTCTCCAAAGGGCAGTCACTGCCGCAGCACCGGCCGGACTTCTGATCTGGATCATGACAAATCTTACACGAAATGGTATCTCTTTGCTTGAGCTTTCCGCAAATGCCCTAAATCCTTTTGCACAGCTTTTGGGATTAGATGGAATTATCCTTCTGTCTTTTCTTCTCGGGTTGCCTGCAAATGAAATCGTAGTTCCTATTATGATTATGGCCTACACTGCTCAGTCGGCTCTGGTAAATCCAGGCGGGATTTCTTCTCTCCATGCTATTCTCATAGAAAATGGGTGGACTATGCAGACAGCAGTATCTGTGTTGATTTTCACTTTGATGCACTGGCCCTGTGCCACAACTCTCCTCACCATAAAAAAAGAAACCCACAGTCTGAAATGGACAGCACTGGGATTTCTGATTCCTACCTGTATGGGCATGGTGGTATGCTTTTTGGTCACCTGTTTATTCCGTTTTTTCGCATAAAAGAAAAACAGACTCCCCACCAGCGGAAAGCCTGTTTTCCCATTATTTTTTAAAGATAGACTTATTTATCTTTGGAAATCAGATGATACGGAAGTGCTACACCTACGATACCTCCGACCATATTTCCAAGAGTAACAATAATCACGTTATAGAAATATGCACCGATTGCAACTTTGCCTGTAAGCAAAGACACGCCAATGCTGCTCATATTCGCGATACTATGCTCAAAACCACAAATCATGAATACAAAAATACACCAGAAAATCATGATTAGTTTTCCTGATTCTGACTTCATCTTAATTCCGCACCATACAGCAAGACAAACCAGAATATTACACAACACGGCTTTCATAAACAACGGCACCGGAGCTGTGGTAGTTTTATTCACTGCAAGATTCACAAAATAATCACCGATTGCACCGGTAGGAACCTTTGCTGCTACAAAAAGTGCAGAAGATAACAGAGAGCCTACCAGGTTTCCAATCCAGCAGAAGCCCCACAGTTTAAATATATCTCCCCAGGCAGCGGTTTTTCGAAATCCTGCTGATGCCATAACAAAGTTATTTCCAGTGAATAAATCCGCACCGGCCATAACGACCAGACTAAGTGCTGCTGCAAATGCGGCACTTTGTGCCGGTTTTGCCCAGATTGCTGTTGCTTCTGAACTTGACAGATGTCCGGCAAGTGTAAACGCAACAAAACCACCCATAGCAACAAATAAACCTGCAAGAATAGATGCTACAAAATATCCCAGGGGATTGCTTTTCATCAAGTTCAATTTTGCTGCCGCACTGTTACATACAGCTTTAAATTCATCTTTAAACATTTCTTTACGCTCCCTTCAACCCTGATCCTTTAGATAATCAGGGCTGCCGCACCCTGTGCTATCCGGAATTTTCCAGATTGCTGCTATGCGGCAGCCGCCTCATTTGTGATTTAGAACAGGCCGGAAATCTTTCCTTTTTCATCTACATCGATTCTCTCTGCTGCC
>USPF01000037.1 GCA_900556555.1 uncultured Blautia sp. | reverse complement strand
TGCGGGCCGAACGCTCCATGATTTCTTCTATCTGTAGTACCCTGGAGGCACTGATAATCCAAATGCTCCA
Source organism: uncultured Blautia sp. (assembly GCA_900556555.1). Taxonomy (GTDB): domain Bacteria; phylum Bacillota; class Clostridia; order Lachnospirales; family Lachnospiraceae; genus Blautia. The sequence goes on along the minus strand of USPF01000037.1, from coordinate 24,966 downwards.
GTAAGTCTTTTAATTTCTTCATGATTTTTATTCCCCTTTCTTTTCTGGGTAAACCTACTCTATAGGATACCATAAAAAGGGGAGAAGGGGCAAGCCCTTCTCCCTATTCTACATGGCTTTCCATGTTATTTGCCAGGTATGCACATTTCCAAATCCCTGAACAAACTCTCTGCTGCCTGTCTGTACTCTTCTAAATGCTGCGATTTTTTTATCTTTTTTAAATATTTTTTATTGTCTGGAAACAGATTCCCCATAAAAAACCACAGTTCTTTCATTTTAAAAAGAACTGCATTGTCCCCTGACATCACTTCCTCATACTTGCTGCAAAGCCTGTCATGAAACTGCTGTAATTCTTCTTTTGTAAGTGCCCCCTGACCCTGTATCTGCCTTACCAGTGCGGGATTTACTAACATTCCTCTTCCCAGCATCACAGCCCCGGTATCCGGAAATTGTTCCCTAAATCTCTTGTAATGTTCCTCTGTAAACAAGTCTCCGTTATAGCAAAGAGAATGGTTACTCTGTGCTTCTGCTGCTTTGTAAATCTCCATCCTTGGAGTATTTTTATAATAATCCATCTGCACCCTTGGATGTATAATTAATTCTTCCAGAGGGTATTGATTATATAGTTCCAGTAACCGCCCAAACTCCTCCGGCTCTGATTTTCCGATCCTTGTTTTAATCGAAATCTTCATATCAAGCTGTCCGAAAACCTCTTCCAGAAAGCGGTCTAATTCCTCTGGAAATTCCAGAAATCCAGAACCTTTTTTCTTAGAAACCACTGTTCCAGAAGGGCATCCCAGATTCAGATTTACTTCTTCATAACCATACTCCTGAAGATTTTTTGCTGTTTTGATAAAGTCCGCTGCACAATTCGTCAGAATCTGAGGCACCAAGGGTACATCCTTGTTATGTTCCGGCAATACATCCTTATTTTCTCTTGGTGTCATGGCTTTTTTCTGACTGGGTGTGAGAAACGGGGTAAAATATTTATCTATACCGGGAAAACATTCCCTGTGGATTCCCCGATATACATATCCTGTAATTCCCTCCATAGGGGCGAAATAATACTTCATTTTTTGTCTCCTTCAATATTTCAGATATCTCTGATTTTACATCATCAACCTTTCTTTGTATATCAAAAATTTTCCCCTTACCTATGCTTCTGTTTTTTGAGGTTTCTCAACATAAGGAAACTCCAGCTTCACCTTAAACAAATCCCCGTCAAGCTCAATTTCCAGGCTTCCTCCCATATTCCGTACATAGCTGGATGAAATGGCAAGACCTAGTCCATGTCCCTGGGTTGTTCTGGCCTTATCCCCCCGGACAAAACGCTCCATGATTTCCTCTGGGGCAAAATCCATTTCGTAAGAAGCAATATTCTTGATGCATGCCCGGATTTTATTTCCACTCTTTTGTGCCTCCACATAGATTCTGGTGTCAGCCAGGGAATATTTCAGGGCATTTTCTAGAAGATTCTGTACCACCCGGTACATCTTGCTGTTATCTCCCAGAAACAGCAGTGGTTCCTGGGAAAAATTTGTCCGGATCACGTTCTCACTGGCCTTGATCTGATCTTCCATATCCCCCAGTGTCTGCTCCAGCAGTTTCCGCATATCCAACACTTCCATGGTCAGCTGCTCCACATTGCTGGTAGCTTTCGATAAATCAAACAAGTCCTGTATCATATTTTTCAGCTGTTCCTGCTTCATGGAAATCACATCCACATAATCCCTGGCAGCATCACTCAATTCTTCTTTTTTCAGCAAATCCGTATATCCCACCATAGAGGTAAGGGGCGTCTTCAAATCATGGGACATATTCGTGATAAGATCTACTTTCAAACGCTCTGCCTGCATCTGTTTTTCCACGCTTTTCTTCATGGCTTCTTCCACATGTGCCAGATTCTGGTCTGTTTCATACAAAAAGGATTTTTCTGTCAGCCGCAATCCTTCAGGTATGGATTCTCCTTCAGACATAGCCTGAATCTGCTGTACCAAAAGTCCCGTATCATGTGTCAAAGGATTAGAAAACCAAAGTCTTAACAAGATGATATCTACCAGCAAAAGTCCTGCTCCTATGGGAAGAAATTCCGTATCTCCGTACTGTAAAAAATTCACTAAAAAAACCAGAGACAGTACACTCTGCACCGTTACTGCCAGGACAAATTCTGCTTTTTGATGCTTATGAATCTGTTCCTCCAGAGGTGTTTTCTCCCTGTAAAGCCGGATTCTTTTGTAGATATAAGAAGTATCTTTAAACGTTCCAAAAACCAGGCGACGGTAAAGAAACAGCAGACATCCATATAGCAAAAATAAAAATAGAAAGCACTTACTTGCAAATAAAAAAATCGAATAGGGATTATCCACCACACAGCCCAGTGCATACAGATCCTTTCCGCTGACATCTGCACTTGTCATAACCGTCATCCACCCGCCAAACAGAGCACCTGCGGCATAGAATTCTACAGGAATCTTATCTCCTTTGCAGAGCTTTAGTTTTTCCTTTGCCATTTCTTGTTTCCGGTACGCATTTCCTTTTATAACTGCCCAGATTCCTGCAACAAAGGCAAATACTGTCTCACCAAATGCCGCATAGGATAACCATTGAATTTGGATTGTGGACCAGTGTACCTTTGCTACCGTGCTGTAATTCCAGTGCATGAGTGCCAGAGCCAATGCTACCGGTGCCAGCATTCCTGCTGCCCAGAGCAGCCGTTTTTCCTGTTTTTCACTTAACTTTTTCAATTTTATATCCAATACCCCACACCACCTTTAAATATTTGGGATTTTTCGGCGTAATCTCAATCTTTTCCCTGATACGCCGGATATGTACCATCACAGTATTTTCTACACTGTAGGCATCTTCCTGCCATACTTTTTCGTAGATTTCTTCTGCAGAAAACACATATCCCGGATGATTCATAAGCAACTCCAGAATTTTATATTCCGTTGCTGTCAAATGCACTTCCTCTCCGTCTACGGTAACATTTTTCTTATTTTTGTTTAATACCAGTCCTCCGTTTACCAATTCCTCCTCTTTTCCTGTTCCCAACGCAGCACCAAGAGAAAAATACCGGCGAAGCTGAGATTTCACTCTTGCCATCAGTTCTGCTGTATTATAAGGCTTTGTCACATAATCATCTGCTCCCATAGAAAGCCCCAGTACCTTATCGCTTTCTTCTGTTTTTGCAGATAACATAATGATAGGAATGTTGTTTTTTTCCCGGATTTTCATAAGTGCGGCAAGTCCATTTAACTTTGGCATCATGACATCCAGAAGAATAAGATGAATCTTCTTCTGCATCAGAAGTTCCATGGCTTCCATACCGTCATAGGCCTTGTAAACCCCATATCCCTCCAATTCCAGAAGTTTTCCAAGAGACTTTACAATTTCCCTGTCGTCATCTACTATTAAGATGTTATAGGTTTCCATAATGCGTTCCTTTCTTGTTTTCTATATTGACTATTATAGCAGAGGAATCAAAGATTTTTTCAGAGAAAAAATGACATTTTTCTTACAATTCACATTTTCAAACACAAAACCTCCGGGAATACCCTGTCACTTCACAGGCTCCCGGAGGTTCTTTCTGTGTATTCTAATTTTTCCCGAAAATGCGCTCTCTGATACTGCTCCACATACTGATCAGGAAATATTCATAGGCTTTATCATAGAGAAACAGTGCCACCTGTCCTGCCAAAAGGAAAACCAGCATCATAGAGTTCGGAACTTCTCCTGCAAACAACAATTTAGGAAACAGAACTAATACAGGAATATACATCACATTAAAAATCAAAAACTTCCCTGCCGCAAAAAGCAGTTTTCTCTTCTTCCACTCAGGATGTTTTCCTAAAAGCTGCCAAAGGTCCTCAACACCAAGGACATACACACCCATCATGGCATAAGTAAGCACATATAATTTCTGAGGTGCCAGCAAAAATCCTAAAATCGCACATCCTGCAAAAAAAGCTGCCCCATATTTTATTCCGTATTCCTTAATAATAATTCCAATCAGGAATGCCGCTGCTGCAAGAAAAAACAGCGTATTAAAATCAAGTATTCCACTTAAGACTATTAAAACCACTGCCAAAGCCATCAAAAGCCCTGACACGGCTGTTTTTTTCGCATTTACATGCATGAACAAAGGTCGCCTCCCATACATTCGCAGCAAGAGTCCGCACACCACAGATCACAGCAGAAGTTTCCTGTTCCGCATCCGCCTCCTCCGTTGTTGGCATAAGGATATCCGCCTCCCTGCTGATAACGGTTACTATTCCACTGAAGACGGTTTACCAGGTTTGCATATTCCGGGTTTCCCGGATCCATGCTCTGAGCCTGTCTTGCCATATTCAGTGCATTTACATTGTTGCCCATTCCCATATTTGCACAGGCACTTAAATAATACCACTGTGCATTTCTATTCTGCATTCTGGACAGTACATTTAATGCCTGCTGATACTGACGGCCATTGATGTAATTATATGCTGCCTGAAACTGAATATCGTCCTGGCTTGATGCAGTATTCTGGTATCCTCTGTTAGCATTTCCATAGCTGTTTTGATATCCATTCTGGTAGCCCCCGTCTCTTTCCTTCATAATCTGGTCATAGGCTTCCTGTACTTCCTTAAACTTTTCTTCTGCAAGACCTGCCAGCGGATTATCCACATAGGAATCCGGATGGTATTTCCTGCTTAAATCTCTATATGCCCTCTTAATTTCATCGTTGGATGCATTTGGTGATACTCCTAATACTTCATATGGATTGTTTACCATGATTCTCTTCTTTCTCCTGTCTTTCTTTTTGTATTTTGTTATATTTTGCCCAAACACCGCTGTATAAAATATTGCGGATAATCTCAGCTTCCTCCAGACACGGCAGTTTTTCAAAAGCTGCTGTAGCTTCTGCCATCATCATGAGAAGTACCTGGCGTATGGTCTGTTCATAGGTTTCCCTGTCGCTGCATTTTTTCTGTACTGCTTTTAACGGATTGTAGGAATTTGATTTGATATCTTTTGGAAGGTCATCATAGGCATCCATGATATAAATAAACTTGCCCAGATAGAATCCAAACTTCCGCAGTTCTTCCTCCCACATATCCTGCCTCCAGACAAACAACTCTTCCATCAGAGTTCCAAAAGCACCTGCTACCAGATCCAGATTCTCTTCCCCTGCCTCTTCATAAGCTGCCAGCACCTTCAACTGTTTCTGGATCACTTTTGCCTGACGTCTGTACTCATGGCAGATTTCCTCCGCCTTTTTACGGAAAAGACGCATCCCGGCAGCTCCTGCCAGACTTTTGTCATCCTTCCAGTCATCCTCAAATTTGAAATATGTGAGAAGAATATTCATCTTTGCCCCATATTCTGTCAACTCATTCTCCAGCATGGGAATCTTCTTCACCGGATGAATCGGACAACGAGACGCAAACTCTTTTGGTGCTGTCTCATACAGAGATGTAAGAAACATCACCAGAAACGTCATATCATACGTCAATGTCATTCTTCCCCGGAATCCGTATTCCTCCTTCAGTTTATGGCACAGCCCACAGTAATAAGCTTTATAACGGTAAAATTCCTTCACCTTCAGCTCTGGTTTATCAATCATTATATATCCAAACATTTCAATCTGCGCCTTTCTGCAAAACACTATGGATAAATTTCATATCGTATCATTATACTATATCTTTTTCGAAATTACCATCCTTTCTTTCCTGTTTACAATATTTTCACAGAATCTTCACGAATTTCCCTTGTTTCTAATTTGACCTTTTCCATAATTTCCGTTATACTTCATATAGGTTTTACTTTACTATGAAAGAAGGATTATTTTGAACATTACTCACGAAGATTTAACACAAAAACAAGAAACACAGGAAAGCCATGTGATCCTTTATCCTGAACGTTTTATTCAGAATACTGATAAATACAATGCTCTGATGATGATGTACCGCTGTGCCATCCGGGAAATCAGCACGAAGCTGGAGGTTCTGGATGATGAATTTTCTGTAAAATACAAACGGAACCCGATTTCTTCTATCAAGAGCCGCATCAAACAGCCGGAAAGCATTTACCGGAAGCTTCAAAAAAACGGCTATGACTTTACAGAAAAAAACATCCGGGAACAATTAAATGATGTGGCCGGCATCCGGGTAACCTGCCCATTTATTGATGATATCTATATCGTAGCCAAACTCCTGGCTGAACAGGATGATATCACGGTTCTCCGCATCAAGGACTATATCCAGAATCCAAAAGAAAATGGTTACCGCAGTTATCATATGATTGTAGAAATTCCGGTATTCTTTGCAGAAGGAAAGACACCTATGCGTGCAGAGGTACAGATCCGCACCATTGGTATGGATTTCTGGGCCAGCCTGGAACACCAGCTCCGCTACAAAAAAGATTTAGGGGACAATGCACAGTATGCTTATATTTCCCAGAAGCTTTCCGAATGTGCCCGTGCTATTACAGCAACAGACAACCAGATGCAGGATATTAAAAACCTCATCGGGGAATATACAGATCTTTAAACGCCAAAAGAGAATGCCGGATTCGCAAAACTAAGGAATCTGCATTCTCTTTTTTATCCTTTTTATCTTTCTTATTTTCCGAAACTGCACGCCGGATACCTGCATTCTTCACAGCCCAGGCAAAGTCCTCCGTGACCTAATCTTGTCAAATCTTTTCTCGTCACAGGAACCCCTGCTGCCACTCTTGGCAGAATCAAATCAAAAATCGTTGTTTTTGCATACATAACACAACCAGGCAATCCCATAACTGCAGTTCCGTCTTCAAAATAGGCCAGGCAGAACATGGCTCCTGGAAGCACTGGTGCTCCATAGGAAATCACCTCTGCACCTGTGGCTTTAATAGCTCCTGGTGTCTGGTCATCCGGATCCACACTCATGCCCCCTGTCGTAACTATGAGGTTACAGCCTCTTTGCTTCATTTGCAAAATCGCTTCTGTAATTTTTTCTTTCTCATCTCCTAAAGTGATATGTTCCGCCACTTCAATGCCATACTCCTCTAATTTTTTTACAACTACAGGAGTAAAGGTATCCTGGATTCTTCCGTAAAAGACTTCATTCCCGGTAGTAATGATACCTGCTTTTTGTTTTTTATACGGAAAAAGTTCACATAATGGACTATTTCCCACTATTTTTTTAACCTCTTCCATTTTTTCTTTTTTAATCACCAGTGGAATCACCCTGGTTCCTAGCAATTTATCTCCTGCTTTTACCGGCGTATTCGTATGCCGTGTTGCAATCATGACCTGGTCAATATCATTGACAGCATCTAGCCGTTCCACATCCACCCGGAACAGTCCGTCACACTGGGCAGTCAATTCGATTTTCCCTTCTTTTACAGAAGATGCACTCATATTTTTATTGATGCAGACCTCTTTTAAAATTTCTGCCGCCTCATTTTCATGATACATGGATTCATCTTTTTCCCATACATAAAGATTATCTTTTCCAAGACTTAACAAAACGGGGATATCTTCTTTTATAACGATATGTCCTTTCCTAAATCTTGCATCCTTCGTCACACCTTTGATAATCTGAGTAATATCATGGCAAAGTACATGTCCCTCTGCTTCTTCTGTCCGGATTAATTTCATAGTCTCATCTCCTCTACTGATACAGTAATAATACATTTTTTTCTGATATTCCAAGCTGTTCCGGCATCTGTCCGGTCCATTGCTCTTTTGGTACACGCCACCACAGATCTGGTGTCCCCTCCGTCTGTTTCTCATAACGGAACATGACCGTAGTTTCAAAAGGTTCCTCCATCACACAGGATAATTTTACAGGATATCCATTTTCCCGCACTTTTGGATGAAAATAATGTGCCCGGATTCCCACGCTGCACAGATTTTCCTTCACTGGTTCTGCTGTTTTCAGGCAAATTCCCCATTGGGGAACTTCCACCTCATACTCACCTGTCTTTTTTGCAGTTGCTATATTTTTGCATCCTGTAAGCATGGCTCCGGCTACACTTCCAGGATTTGCGAAAACCTGCCTAGTATTTCCGATCTCTAATATGCTTCCATTGTCAATAAATGCAACCTGCTGGCAAAGATGATATACTTCATCTCTGCTGTGGCTTACCAGTATCACCTCTTTGTCAAAGACTTTTAAAATTTCTAAAAATTGAATCTGAAGCTGATCTCTCAGATACGAATCCAGGGCACTAAACGGTTCATCCAGCAATAAAAGCTCTGGCTCGCTGACCAGAATTCTCGCAAGGGCTGTTCTCTGCTGCTGGCCGCCACTTAACTGTGCAGGATATTTCTTCAGCAATTCTTTTATCCGCAAAAGTTCTATTACACTTTGCATTTTCTCTCTTTTCCGTCTTTTATCCTTTTCCCAGTGCAGCCCACAGAGAATGTTTTTTTCTACCGTCATATTTGGAAACAGTGCATAATTCTGAAATAAATATCCCACCTTCCGCTTCTTGGGAGGAAGATTGATTTTCCTCTCACTGTCATACAAAACTCTGTTATCCAGAATTATTTTCCCACGGTCTGGAGTCAGAATACCGGATATCAATTTTAAGGTCAGGCTTTTTCCACTTCCCGATGCACCCAGCATCCCCAGAATCCCCTGGTTATGCTCAAAATGAACATTCAGTTGGAATTTTCCGTAATCTTTGCTCACATCTACCAAAAGGCTCATACTTTCACCGCCTTTCTATTTCTGGTTTCCAGCATATTTACCACCAGAAGAATCACTGTGGAAATTGCCAGGTTCACCATAACCCACAAAAAGGCTCCTGCTTCATCATTTGTCCTCCACAGCTGATATACCGTAGTGGAAATTGTGGCTGTCTTTCCCGGAATATATCCTATGAGCATACTTGTTGCCCCATACTCGCCCAGGGCTCTTGCAAAAGCCAGAACCGTTCCTGCTAAAATACCCTGGCGGCAGGCCGGCATGCGGATTCTCCAGAAAATATAAGTATTGGATAACCCCAGGGTCTGCCCTGAATACGCCAGTGTCTCATCAAAACTCTCAAAAGCACCTCTTGCTGTGCGGTACATCAAGGGAAACGCTACCACCGCAGAGGCAATGATACCTCCCTGCCAGGTCATGACTACCTGCATTCCCAGCTTTGCAAAAAGCAGTCCCATCGGCCGTTTTACTCCAAATAAAAGTAGCAGAAAATATCCACAAACCGTAGGCGGCAGCACCATGGGAAGGGTAAAAATCACATCCAGGATTCCCTTCACGGCCCTTGGAAGCCTTGCTACATAATAAGCGGCAAAAACCCCAAGAAAAAATACCAGCACACTGCTGATTGCTGCAATCCTCAAAGAATTCCATAACGGATACCAGTCCATATTTTTGCCTCTCTCCTACTCATTTACTGGTGAAAAACCTACTTTCTGGAAAATCTTCATACAAGAATCTGTTTGCAGATAATCCAAAAATAACTGCCCCTCTTCCTGGTGCTCACTGGTTTTCAGAACAGATGCCGGATAAACAACCTGTCCGCACATATCTGCAGTGGCATAATCAGAGACTGTAAGCCCTGCAGAATATGCATCTGTACAATAAATGACTCCACAGTCCACACTGCCTTCTGAAATCTGCGTTGCCACTTCTTTTACGTTACTTCCATAAGAGATTTTTCCTGCTCCTGCCAGCTCCTCTTCGCTCAGCCCATAATGCTCCAGAATCTTCTGTGTATATTGTCCTACCGGTACATCCTGATTTCCCATAGCCATAAGAATGTTTCCATTTTTCAGTATTTCTGCCAGGCCATCAAAGGTTTTTATTCCTGTTTCACTGCCATCCGCTACACAAAGAGTCACCTTATTTTCCAAAATATCTGTTCTTGATTTGTCCAGCACATAATCCAGTCCTTCTGTATTTACTTCCTGGCTTGCCTTGATATCAAGCTGATCCATCTGCTTTTGTCCTGCCGAAATAAACAAATCGCAAACAGCACCTTCCTGAATCTGCGTCTTTAAAGTTCCTGATGAATCGAAATTGAAATTCACCTGCACATTTGGATGCTCTTTTTCATATAGTGTTCCGATTTCCGTCAATGTCTCTGTCATGGATGCCGCCGCAAACACCGTTAGATCCACTGATTCCGCCTTCTTGTCCTTGTCTGTGCTGTTGGATGTTTCCCCGGAATTTCCTCCACAGCCAGCCAGCCCTAGGATCAGCCCCATGATGATCACAGCTCCCCTCATTTTCTTCATATGCTTTGCTCCTTTCTTATTCAGAAAAAAGAACACTTTTACAGAAACTCAGAGAGTGCTCTCTTTTTCTATAAAAATGCTCTTTCCCGCTTAATTTCCCACAAACTGTTTCATAAGAGATTCACTGGAATCAAAATAATCCCGGATTTCTTCATCCTTTCCCAGTTTAGAATCATCATACATAAGACGCATGGTCATGATCATATCCTTCAGATATGCTGGACTCCCGATTTCCTGGAAACCACTGCAGTCCTTTACTTCTACAGTCTCCTCCTGTTTTGGAAAAGCTTCCATTTCCTGTAATTTTTCATAGTTTGCTTTATCCAGGAAATAAATCATACTGGTTCCTTCCTGAAGGTCTACCATTAATTTAGTCTGGCTTGCCGCATAAATCTGAGGGTCATATCCGGCTTCCCCTTCTGGCGGTAAGTAATAATCTGCAATCTGTACATGAACCTCTCCATCCCCATTGAGATCCTCTGCATGTTCCTCGAACCAGTCTTGCAAAACCTGTGTATCTTCTTCCTGAACAGGATAATTGCCTATCACACTGATACAATAGTCATAGTCAACCTTTGCCATCATATCTTTGACAAATACAATAACGCAAAATAAAACAAATGCACCTGCCAGCACATGATATTTATAATAGTACCAGAAGTTGTCCCATTTTTTCTTTTTATCATCGTTAATTTGTGGTTTTTTCATGTTTCTTTTGTCCTTTTCTTCAAAATTTCCATTAAAAGAAATTTTACCACGTTTCTCTTGCAGTGAAAAGGAGAAAAAGAAAATTTATTGTATTTTTAGATTTTCTGCACACTTTCTCTTCCCCCGCATATACTGAACAGAAAGTATTACCAGGAGTACTGATATGGCCTATAAAATCATGATTGACGCCGGACACGGGGGTGCTGATGGCGGTGCCTCCTATAAAGGCCGGCTTGAAAAAGACGATAATCTAAAACTTGCCCTGGCTGTTGGTGAAATTTTAACGCAAAACGGGGTAGATGTAGAATACACAAGAACAACCGATGTCTACCAGACTCCCTTTGAAAAAGCACAGATTGCCAACGCCTCTGGTGCTGATTTTTTCATCTCGTTTCACCGCAACTCCAGCCCTATGCCAAATCAATACAGCGGTGTAGAGGTACTGGTATATGACAAATCCGGTGAAAAACTAGACATGGCAGAAAATATAAATGGTGCTTTAGGAGAACTGGGTTTCCGTGAAATTGGTGTCCAGGCAAGACCTGGGCTGGTGGTTCTAAGAAGGACAAAAATGCCGGCTCTTCTCATTGAAACCGGCTTTCTAAACACAGATGCAGATAATCAAAAATTCGATGATGAATTTCATGACATTGCCCAGGCAATTGCTTCCGGTATTCTCGGCACATTAAATGAGGAAAGCCTGGAAAATGAGTCAGAGGAGCACACCATTTATTACCGTGTCCAGACAGGCAGTTTCCGGGAGCGTGCAAATGCAGAGCATATGCTCTATGAACTTCTGGACCGGGGTTTTCCTGCATTTCTCCTCTATGAAGATGGCTTATACAAAGTCCAGGCAGGTGCTTTCCGTGTTCTGGAGAATGCGGTAAAAATGGAGCAGAAGCTGCGGCGTGCCGGATACAGCACATTCCTTACTGCTGCCCCTCCTACCTGGTAAATCTTCCTAAAAGAAACTTTTTCTTGTCCTCTCTGCCTGAAACTGCTACAATGAAAAAAAGGCTCATTACAGCAGACATCTCTACAAATGCCTGCTGTGGTGAACCATAAAATCCAAGAAACAGCAGGCAGGTTGATTATGTATTACTTTATAATAAATCCACTTTCCAGCTCTGGCCATGGCCTGAATCTGTGGCAGGAAGCGGCGGAAATACTAAACGAAAAAAATATCGAATATGAAGCTTTTTTTACGGAATACAAGGGACACGCTATGGAACTGGCGAAGCAGATTGCTGCACTTTCCCTCCCCTGTACCTTAGGTGTACTTGGAGGTGACGGCACGTTAAATGAAGTCATTAACGGGCTGATGCAAACGGACTTTTCCCATATTACACTTGGCTATATTCCCACAGGTTCCGGCAATGATTTTGCCAGAGGTCTTGGTCTTCCTACCGATGTTACCTCTTGCATCCATATGATCCTGGAACCAAAAGAACTCATCAATCTTGACATTGGACAGACCAAAACACCAGACTTTTCCAGGTATTTCATTGTAAGCAGCGGTATCGGATATGATGCAGGCATCTGTGCCCAAGTTTCAGTCACCCCCTTAAAAAAGTTTCTGAACAAGCTGAAAATGGGAAAACTGACGTATGTTTTCGTTGCACTGAAACTGTTGCTCATCTTCAAACCCTGCCAGATTTCTATACGCCTGGACCCCAAAAAAACTTATCGCATTCCCAAGTTTTTCTTTCTTGCTGCCATGAATATGAAATACGAAGGAGGCGGCGCAAAATTCTGTCCTGATGCCAGATATGACGATGGATTTCTAGATTTCTGCCTGGTTGGGAAATTATCAAAACTAAAAATCCTCACCTTGTTTCCCACTGCTTTTATAGGCAAACATACCTTATTTCACGGAGTACATATCAAAAGATGCCGTCATATGGAGGTCATCACCCAAAGGCCGATGCCTGTACACTGTGACGGGGAAGTGCCTGGCACAGCTACACAAGTTACCTTTACTTTCGGAGAAAAGAAACTAAAAACCATCAAGAGATAAAATGAGGTGAATCACTATGAAACTGCTATGGATAACTGTTTTCATCCTGTTTTTTATATTCTGTCTCTATTTCTATTGCATTATGCCAAACCTCAGAAGGAAACAGGATGTGCACACATTTCTGCATTGCCTTTTTGCACACCGGGGACTTTTTACCCCTGATCAAAGCATCCCGGAAAATTCTATTCCTGCTTTTGCAAGAGCCATACGTGAAGGTTACGGAATCGAACTGGATATACAACTTACCAAAGACGAAAAAGTGGTAGTATTCCATGATCACACCCTCTCCCGCATGTGTGGCATTGACCTTCCTGTCTGTGAAATGACATACTGTGAACTGCAAAACATCTGTCTTGGTCATACACAGGAAAGGATTCCTCTGTTTCAAGATGTACTGAAATTAGTAAACGGACAGGTACCTCTTCTGGTGGAAATTAAACTGCCCTGTCTCAATACCCGTACCTGCGAACTGGCAGATAAACTTCTCCAGGATTACCGGGGAAATTATTGTATTGAATCTTTCAATCCTCTGGCACTTCGATGGTACAAGAAAAACAGAAAGCAAGTAGTACGTGGGCAATTATCTGCCAATCTCACACGGCCTGTTGCCGAGGGTGGATATTTTCTTTCTTTTCTTGTAAAATATCTGCTTTTAAATTTTCTAGGCAGACCTGATTTTATTGCCTACTGTTACAAAGACAGGCATAACGTTAGCTTTTTACTGAATAAATGCCTGTATCATGCTCCTACTTTTGCCTGGACAGTACGCTCTGAAACTGCCTTTGAGCAAAACCTTCCTAGATTTGATTCCATCATTTTTGACAGTTTCATACCAGTCCATAAACATACTGTGTAAATTCTAAAAGTACTATAAACTGCATTGTGATAGCAAATTGACTGTGCTATAATAGCCAGGAAACAAAAATCCTTAATCAAAGACAGAATCGAGGGGTGTTACTGTGAAATTCCTGAAAAAATACAGCCACACATGGATTATTCCGATTTACGGAATTTTGTATGTGCTGGCTTTCCGTTATGTAGAACAGCGTAATGTGCAGCCGAATATTATCCACGTTGCACTGGATGACTATATTCCTTTTTGTGAGTACTTCATTATTCCCTATTTGCTGTGGTTTTTCTATGTTGCAGCCACAGTGATCTATTTCAGTTTTATCAATCAGAACAAGAAGGAATACTGGCAGTTGATTTGTACCCTGGGTATTGGAATGACTTTATTTATCTTCATTTCCCTGATTTATCCAAATGGACAGAATCTCCGCCCAAACCTTACCGGAGACAGCATTTTTATCCAGCTTGTAAGGAGTCTTTATACTGTAGATACACCTACTAACATTCTCCCAAGCATACATGTGTTTAACTCTGTTGCCTGCTGTATTGCTATTTTCCGGCACAAAGAATTTAAGAATCACAAAATATTTCTGGCAGGTGTATGGATTCTCACGATCTTGATTATTCTTGCGACTGTATTCTTAAAACAGCATACTGTTGTAGACGTGATTGCTGCATTTGCATTAAATCTGGTATGTTACCAGTTTTTGTACCGTTCCAAAGCAGTGACAGTAAAAGAGCCTGTGCGTGTTTAACACGCCAGGCCTTTTTTAATTAAATCCATATAGTTTTTGTACTACCTTATAAATCGCTACTGCTGTTTTTCTTCCACTTCCTCCTGGCAGATTCACACCTCTTCCGATGATACCCATATATAGTTTCCTGTAAATACGGGTATCTGCATTTTTTAAATATCTCCATAAATCCTTCTTCTTCTCCAGATTTTCTTCTGTACCAGAACGGATCAGCATGATAGAAGAAACTCCCATGATAATTTCCAGATAACGGATCATATAACGTTTGATATTTTTATCAATATTTCTTACTCCTGCAATGGTGTCAATCATCATTCTGTTTACCAGAAGCTGCTGGTCAATCCTCCTGATCATCACATCTTCATGAACAGACTGGTCATCTCTTCCTATGAAATAACGATAGAAATTTACGTCCATATAATACATGGTCTTCACATGAGGCAATGGCTGATATACAAAGAGATTATCTACATAAAATGTATGTTTCGGCAACTTCAGCCCACAGTCTCTCAAAAGTCCGGTACGGTAGATCACAGAATGCATAAGAATGTATTTTCCGATAGGCATTCTCCCCATTTCTTTCCAGGTAAACAACTGATCCACGGGCATATAATTTTTGTACCGCATGACTTTTTTCCTCTTTGCGCCCTGCTTTTCATACACAAAATTACTGATCATCATATCCAGAGTCTGGGGACCACCTGTAATCTCACGAAGCTTTTCCAGAATTGCCAAATACGCCTCTTTGTTTACCCAGTCATCACTGTCCACAACCTTAAAATACAGTCCTGTTGCATTTCTAAGCCCTGCATTTACAGCCTCCCCATGACCTCCGTTTTCCTGATGGATTGCTTTTACAATCGTGGGATATTTGGCGGCATATTCATCTGCAATATCCGCTGTATCATCTTTGGAACCGTCATCCACGATCAATATTTCCACCAGATTTCCACCTTCCAAAAGAGAGTCTACACAGTTTCTCATATAGTCCTGTGAATTATAACAGGGCACTGCTATTGACAATAATTTCATCTAAAAGTCCTCCTCGATATATTTTCTATATGCACTAAACGCAGCAGGAATAGGGTATTTCCCCTTTGATTCTTTCTTATCAACAAATATTAAATCTCCTATTCTTTTCTCTTCTGTAGCAGCTACTTTTATGAAATATCCCTTCATATGCCACTCTACATGAGAAAATATATGCTTTGCTTCCCCTGCTTCTACAATATGCAAAGGCATCAAAGAAAGCTTTTCCACATACGCCAGAATTTCATCTCTGGACAAATATCCTTCCTGATTAGGCAGCTCATACAAACCTGCCAGAAGCCCCTTTGACGGACGTTTATGAATAGCAAATTCCTGTCCGTTTTGTATCACCAGCACTGTTCTTTCTTCTATCTTTCTCTGCTTTTTTTGTGCCTTGTGAGGATAATCCATGACCGTTCCATGCTCCTTTGCCTTGCACAAATGTGCTACTGGGCACTGCCCGCATTTTGCCATTCCGTTTGGCACACAAACGGTTGCTCCCAGTTCCATAAGACTCTGGTTAAAATCACCCGGGCGGTCTTTCGGCATAACATCCCTCAGCTTATCTTCAATCTTCTTTTTCATGGACTGTTTTAAAATATCTTCTGGATCTTCTGTAATTCTGGTAATAACACGCAGCACATTCCCATCCACCGCTGGTTCTGGTATTCCGTATGCAATGGAAGCCACGGCACCTGCCGTATAACTTCCTATTCCCGGCAGTTTCAGCAGTTTTTCATAATCCGCAGGCAAAACACCTTCATACTTTTCCATCACTTCGATGGCTGCTTTCTGCATATTCTTCACCCGGTTATAATATCCAAGACCTTCCCACAGCTTTAACAGATGCTCCTGAGGGCAGGCAGCCAGATCAGCAACCCTGGGCAATGCTTCTATAAATCTGGCATAATAAGATTTTACAGCTTCCACCCTGGTCTGCTGCAGCATGATCTCAGAAATCCACACATGATATGGTGTTGGATCCTGACGCCACGGAAGAATCCGTTTATTTTCATCAAACCACTGAAGAAGCGGTTCTGCAATCTGTTCTAACATAAAGTCTCCTGTTCTTCTGATTCTTCTTTTCCATTCACATAAACCCTAACAGGTTTCGCCAGATTAATCAAGTCCTTTCTCACCTGGCAGGAATATGCCAGAATGTGTACGCCTGCTTTTTCTGCTTCCTGCAATGCCTGTCCAAATTCCGGATGCGTACTGTAATTGGGTTCAAAATACTTTACATCTTCCATCTGTATGACAAACATAATATATGCTTCATAACCCTCCTTTATACAATGACACAATTCCCTTATATGTTTTACACCTCTTTCGGTAGGTGCATCCGGAAACCGAACTACTCCGTTTTCTTCCAGGGTAACCCCCTTGATTTCCATAAAAATTTTCCGTTTCCCACTCTCAATATAGAAATCAAACCGCGATGAACCATAGGAAACTTCTCTCCGAATGACTGCTTCTTTGCCAAACAGATTCCCTTCTTTTAGCCATTCTTCCACTACTCTGTTCGGTATCTGGGAATCCATATTAATAAGTTTCTTTCCCTTCTGCACTGCAATCACATCATACTGTGTTTTTCTCTTTGGGTTGTCACTTTTTTCCAAAAAAACAGGGGTACCGGGAACTAATAATTCCCGGCACCTCCCTGTATTTTTCACATGACATACCACTTCCTCCCCGTTTATGTCCACATGTGCAATAAAACGGTTTGGACGTCTAAGAAAAATTCCTTCTTCTACCTTCTGGTATCTCATATCCTATTATCTCCTGCTGTATCCTTTATGATCACTCTGTAAGTCCTTCATATATTTCTTTTACACTTTTAAAAATATACGTTGGCTTTACCTCTGAATTCTGAATATCTTCCATAGAAGCCTCGCCTGACAGAACACAGATGGTATCTACTCCTGCCCGTTCCCCGGTCTTAATATCTGTATAAAGCCTGTCCCCTACAATCACAGCCTCTTCCGGACATTTATTCTGTTTTTTCAATACACAGTTTACCATAATCGGCTCAGGTTTTCCAATAAAAAATGGTTCTTTTCCAGTAGCATTTTTCAGCATAATGCTCATAGAGCCGCAATCCGGAATATATCCAAAACTTACCGGACATACCAAATCCGGATTCGTAGCTAAATATGCTACATCTTTCCCCAGCATGATACATGTATTTCTGATTTTTTCTGAAGTATTTTCCGTATCAAAACCAATGAGTACGACAGATGCTCTGTCATCTACTTCTGTCACAACTTCGATTCCTGATTTTCGCAGTTCCTGCACCAGAGAATCTGTTCCCATGCAATAAACAACCTGCCCAGGATAGTTCTCCTGCAAGTACATAGCAGTAGCCTGGCTTGATGTATAAAAATGTTCATAACCTGCACAAATCCCCATGGCTCTTACTTTTTCCACATAATCCTCTACAGATTTTGAAGAATTGTTTGTGATAAAAATATAATGTCCGCCCTGTTCTTCAATGGCTTTTAAAAAATCCAAAGTCCCTTCAAAAATCTGATTCTCATTGTAAATAGTTCCATCCATGTCCAGCAGATACAAAGTTTTTTCTTTCAATACATCTGCCTGTTTTCCTGTGTAATCTAACATCTGTTTCTCCTTATTTCATCTGTACATTTCTGGTAGCAATCAAATCTACCCCTGTATGACAAATATCCTTTACAACAACATCCCCTATTGCTACAGGAGCTTGTATTTCTACTTCTTTCAGGGCTGCTGCACATTCTTTTACTTTTGCTTTTGGAATATCTGAGGCTGTTTTTACAGAAACAACTGGCAATTTCCCACCACGGACTCTCACGCTGGAAGTAAGAATACGTGCAGGTGCTGTCAGCTCCTTTTCCCCATATTCTTTTCCTTTTGGACAGGTATTTCCCTCTACTTTTATCACTGTTCCCTGTTCCATGGTTACCACAAGGCCGCATCCTAAAGGACAGTTAATACAAATCAATTCTCTTGTTTCCATTATTCTGCCTCCTCTATTTTCATTACAATTCTATCCAATCCCTCTGCTGATGTCAAATCTGTTTTTTTCAATATAATCTGTTCCATTTCCCCGGGAGCCAGTTTTTTCTTTTTCTTATGAATGATCCGCTTCTCTCCAAGATAAACACTGATATATACATCTTTGAAAACAGCTCCTACACGGAAACGCACAGTAAGTTTCTCTTCCATATGAGACAGGCGTATCACCTGAGGAACACTGTAACGGATTCCTCCCATGGTCTGTATTTCTATAGTCCCGCTATCTTCTTTGCTTGCTTCTGCTTCTTCTTCACCCCACTTGCTGATATACTCCGCTGCATGGTATCCTGCCTTTCCTGCCTCTTCTGAAACATAGTCTACCAGATCATGTACATGAAGTACATTACCGCAGGCAAATACTCCCTCCACGCTGGTTTCAAGACTTTCGTTCACCACTGGTCCTGATGTGATCCGTGACAGCTCTACTCCCATATTATCTGATAATTCATTCTCAGGTATTAATCCACAGGACAACAACAAGGTATCGCAGGAATAAAATTCTTCTGTTCCCGGTATTGGTTTTCTGTTCTCATCTACTTGTGCCAGTGTAACACCTGTGACCCTTTCTTTCCCCTGGATATCAACTACGGTATGACTTAATTTTAACGGAATATCATAGTCCTGCAAACACTGTACAATGTTTCTCTGAAGCCCTCCGGAATAAGGCATCAGCTCTGCTACAACCTTCACTTTTGCACCTTCTAAAGTCATTCTCCTTGCCATAATCAGCCCAATATCTCCTGAGCCAAGAATCACAACTTCACGTCCCGGCATATATCCTTCCATGTTCACCAGTCTCTGGGCAGTACCTGCTGTATAAATACCAGCAGGTCTGTATCCTGGTATGTGCAGGGCCCCTCTTGGCCGTTCTCTGCATCCCATTGCAAGAATCACTGCCTTGCCTTTCAGCGTCAAAAGACCTTCCTCACGGTTCATGGCAGTTACCATTTTTTCTCTTCCATCCATGCTGATATCTAATACCATGGTATTTAATTTATATGGAATTTCAAGCTCCGCTGCCTGGTCAATAAAACGCTGGGCATATTCCGGCCCTGTCAATTCTTCCCGAAAGGTATGGAGACCAAATCCATTGTGAATACACTGGTTGAGAATACCTCCCAGTTCATGATCTCTTTCCAGAATCAACAGATTATCAATTCCCTGTCTTTTCGCGGAAACCGCCGCTGCAAGCCCTGCCGGACCGCCTCCTATAATAATCAAATCATATGTTGTCATGTCTTGCTCCTCCATCCTCTCACTCTAAATCTTCTTTTATCACACCAGTCAGCAAGGTTGATTTTCCTCCTGCTTTTGTAAGTTCTAAAGGCGACTTTCCAAGTTCTCTTGCAAGAATTTCCATGGTTCTCGGTGCACAGAATCCAGACTGGCATCTGCCCATTCCTGCCCTGGTTCTCCGCTTCACACCATCTAAGGATCTTGCTCCCAAAGGTCTTCTGATAGCATTGACAATTTCTCCTTCTGTGACGGTTTCACAGCGGCAGATTACATTTCCGTAGGCCGGATCTTCTGCAATAAGCACCTGTATTTCTTCCCTGGAAGCCTCTGCAACACAAGGAATATCTTTTCTTTTGGCAATAAAATTTTCTTTTAATTCAGCCCCCAGTTTCTGGCTCACTTCTTTGGCCAGATGGACTCCAATTGCCGGTGCACTGGACAATCCTGGAGACTCAATTCCTGCTGCATTGAAAAATCCAGGGGCACCCTCTGCCTCTCCCAGAACAAAATCTCCTCCGGCTTCTGTTGCCCGCAGCCCGGAAAAAGATGTGATGGTCATATGAAGAGGTACTTGTTCTGCACTGACTTTTGCCAGTCTTGTTAATTTCTCGATTCCAAATGCCGTTGTCTGCACACCGTCTTTCTCCTGAATATCCTCTGCTGTCGGCCCTGCAAGAAGGTTTCCATGTACGGTCGGTGTAATCAAAACACCTTTTCCCATTGCTGTAGGAAGCTGGAAAATCGTGTGAGAAACAAACTTCCCTGCCTTTTTATCCATAAGGCAGTATTCTCCTCTTCTAGGTGTAATGGATAAGGTTTTGCTGCTTACCATATTGTTAAAATAGTCTGCATAAACACCTGCCGCATTTACGATACAATGAGTTTCATACGTCTCTTTATTGGTCAAGATTCTATATCCATTCTCTGTTTTTTCAATCTTTTCCACCTGCGTATCAAACTGAAATTCAACCCCGTTCACATATGCATTTTCCGCTAGGGCAATGGTAAGTTTAAAAGGACAGACAATCCCGCCCGTAGGGGCATACAGCATTGCTTTTACATTTTTGGAAAGATTCGGCTCCATTTCCCAAATCCTGTCTCCCTGAATAATTTCCAGTCCCTGAACACCATTTTTCATTCCTTTTTCTTTTAACGCATATAAACCTGGTAAATCTTTTTCATCAAAACAAAGTACCAGAGAGCCGTTTCTTTTGTATGGAAAATCCAGCTCTTTGGAAAGTTCTTCCATCATTCTGCTTCCTTCTACATTCATTTTTGCCTTTAAGCTTCCTGGTTTTGCGTCAAAGCCTGCGTGAATAATAGCACTGTTGGCTTTTGAAGTTCCGCAGCACACGTCTTCCTCTTTTTCCAGCACAATTGTTTTCAACTGATACCTGGATAATTCCCTGGCTATGGCACTTCCAATTACACCTGCTCCGATTACTGCAACATCATACATAACTCTTGTCTCCCTTCTTTTCCGAAATAAAAAAAGACAAAGAGAATAAACATGGGTATCCATGTCTCATCCGCTTTGTCTCTGTTCTCCGGCGTATCTGTATTTTTTTACATAAACCACACCTGTTGGTTGGTGGTAGATATGGATACTGCACCTGCATTTAAAGCTGCCATAATATCCTCTTTATCTGAAATTAATCCTCCTGCAATTACGGGAATTCTGCTCTCTTTACAAATCCTGCCAAGCACCTTTGGCATCACTCCCGGCAACACTTCAATCATATCAGGATGTACACTTTCTGTCTGCCTCTGAATACTTTCGAATGCAATAGAATCAATCACAAAAAAACGCATAATAGCAAACAATCCCTCTTCTTTTGCCTGTCGGATCACCGCAGGTTTTGTGGAGATAATACCATCTGCATGGGTAACGGACTTCAAATAAGTCACTGCAATTTCCCTGCTGCTGAGACCTGTTATTAAGTCAATATGAACCATAACTGTCTTCCCGGCTTTTTTTAATTCGCTGACAATACCGCTGATACTGCAGATATCTCCATACAAAACAAACACAATCTGAATATCTGAATGTATGCACCTCTTCAATCCCGCATCGTCTTTAATTGCCGCAATGACCGGGCAATCTTCAAATTCTTCCATAAATCTTTGAATCATACACTTCCCCTTCTGCCCTGTCTTTGATTTTCTGACAGGCAAAGAACAAGACAAGATCAAAAGACTGCCTGTACAGTCTCTGTTCTTGTCTCTCACTCTTTTTTTATTATACTACAGGAACTTTCCGGTTGCAAGAACATCCAGGTAAAATTTCTGAATATTATCTGTAAAAACACAAAATCGGGCATCCTGGTTCAATACTATTATAAAATCCTCCTGCAAAAGATACCGGAAGATTAATACAGCCATGAGAGCCATTGTATAAATAATAGCTTCCGCCAAAACGGTATCTCCAATCTGCATCATGAAGACCGATTCCTCCATTAAACGGCATCCAGTAATCCACAGGAGATTCATAGTCATAACTGCCATCCGGATTCGGAGCTGGCCGCAACACTTGATTTTTGCTTTTGTAATATAAATAATAAGTTCCTGACGGTGTTCTTCTGCCAGAATTATAATACGTACCAGATACTAAATCAGAATCCATGATCATATTCCCATCTTTATAAAACCATAAATGCTGTGCTGATAAATCAATCTCAACATAGGTGTTTCCAATATCATTTTCCCCATAATTTACCGCAGTCCTGGCATAAACAGGAGGTCTTTTTGTATCTGCGTGTGCCTGAATATCTGCAAGAAGCTGTGTGCTTTCTTTTTTGATATCAATGAGAAATCCATAGCTTCCGCCCTTGATTTCCACCGGCTGTCCTGTGGCTGTGCTGGTAATAGTTCTGGAACGCCCTACTGTATTATATTTCTCACTTAATACATTCACATAAGCCCTGATATTTCGTCTTAGCTGTTCTGGATTCTCCACATAATTTCCATGTTCGTCATAAGTCATCCAGTCTTTCACAGTCATTCCATTTAGCACCTCTGTCTGTTCTCCAAAGGTATAAGTAACCGTAACTGCTGCACAACTGTTCCACACCTCTTGCTGATGTTTCAGTGCTGCATCTTCTTTTGTGATAGCTGGTTTTTTATACACCTCGGCTTCTTCTGCAGACCATGTTCCTTCCTTTTTTTCTACCGCCTCTTTTACCTTTGTAAGCACCATGTCTTTCTCTAAAGCAGTTCCAATTGTCTCCTCTTTAATCACAAACTGGTTGTTTTCAAATGCAATATATGCATCAGACGGGAGAGTCATATTTTCCTCTTTCATAGTGTCCATAAACTGCAATCTTTCTGCCAGTTTTTCTTCACTGAACTGAATTTCTTCTGATACCTTATATTCTTTCTTATTTCCAAAAAATCCAGAAAACCATATCCATGGATTTTGTTTTTTCATTAATTTTTTTATTTCTCCGGATGAAAGATAGTGATAATCAATATCCTGACCCTGGATTTTCTCTTTCTTATTATCCTTAAAAATAAGTTCTAAGGAATACTCTTCTACTTTCTTTTTAATCTTATCTTCTGTATTTTTTACCGTTAAATTTTCACACAAAATCCCATTAATTGTAGTTCCATGCAAAAATTTATCCCTGTAATAAAAAGTTCCTGCACCATAGAGGATTCCAAGTACAAGAACCGCAATTCCGCATCCATAAAACAGTTTTTTCTTCACATCAGGCCTCCTGCAATTTGCTCTTTTCCTTCCGCATACAGCCACCCAAACAGACCTGCCCGTATGTCGAAATGAATACTGCCATTATAGCATATTTTTATTTCTAATATCGAAAAAAGCAGAAACCTAACAAAAAATTAAGAACTCTGTCATATTTTGACTCACATCTGAAATATCTTATCTGACTCTGATTTTTGTTCCTGCATATATGATATCCGGGTTTTTAATTCCATTCCATGACTGAAGTTTTTTGACAGTTGTTCCAAAACGCTGTGCAATCCCGGAAAGTGTATCACCTGGCCTGATGGTGTAATAATAGTATGGCTGATAATCATTAATTTTATCCTGCACCTCCTGATATCGGCCTCCCAGCACAACTTTCCTGATTTCTCCATTTCCGTATTTTCCTTGCCATACTTCTTGAACCAAAGTGTTTGTAGATGCTCTGGCAATGTGATTTATAAAATCTTGAACCTCCTGATAACGGTTTCCTAATACTTTCTTTCGTTCTTCACCAACACCATATTTTCCTTCCATCACCGCAGCTGCAAGTTCCAGAACAGTCCCCCCAGGTCCCGTTTCTTCTGGCACAACTGTATTGCCACTTCCATAATCTTTATAGCCATAATCCAAATCTACTGCTCCCTGAATCCCCGGCACACTCCCTTCGCTGGTATATTGCCAGATTGCCTTTTCCCTAACAGATGCTTCTAATGCGTATTGGGCATACCAAAGTGCATACGGAAGCCTGCTGCGGTCAAGATACTCGTTTAAATACTCAAGATTTGCATAAATCATAGGAATGTATCCCTGTCTTTCTATCTCTTCACAAAAGGCTTTTGCCATATTAGTAGCCAGGTTTTTTGTGATAATTACTCCGTTTTTTCTGGCATATTCTATGGTGTCATATTCTAAATCATAAGCAATAGGCCATGTAATTTTATACTGTCTTGCCAATGCTGCCGTGTATTGTGCTTCTTTTGTTGCCATTTCTGTATTCCATGCATAGGAAAACCAGTATAAGCCAATGGGAATACCTGATTGAACCGCCCTCTGTGCATTTTGATGAAACTTGTTGTCTATATTATTTTTCCCATATCCAGCCCGGATCATAGCAAACTTTATTCCGGCATTTTTTACTTCTTTCCAGTCTATTTCTCCCTGCCACTGACTAACATCAATTCCATTTAATGGCATAAAAAATCACTCCTTCTTTTCTTGAACACCTGATATATTCAGGTATTACAATATCACTATATGAAAAGAAGAAGTGAAATGATTATAGGCTTATTCATAAATACAAAAAAACCTAGCAAACGCTAGGCTGTAAAAGCAGGGGATGAGGGACTCGAACCCCCATCGACGGTTTTGGAGACCGGTGCTCTACCATTGAACTAATCCC
>USPF01000036.1 GCA_900556555.1 uncultured Blautia sp. | reverse complement strand
AGGAAATATCAGTGTTTTCTTATGTTTTCCCTTAATTATAAGGTTCATGGGAACCATAATTATTCCCAAAACTAAGATTCAGAGCCACAGGCTTTCGAAATGCCACAGCCTGCCGGATCACATAATCAATTCCCTGCATCAGTTCTGTGGTTCTTGGAAATCCATCTTCTCTGGAAAGCCCCAGCTTCACCACAATCAAATCGCTCTCATATGCCACACCTTTATAGACCCCATCGGAAGCTCTTCCATTTCCTGCGGCAATCCCCATCACCCCTGTTCCGTGACCGCTCAAATCCCGGCTTGGAACGATACGTTCCTGTTCTGCTTTTGTAGAAGCAAGCAGTGCTGCGTCAATCTGTTCTTTTGTATATTCTGTTCCTATCTGATATCCCTGTGGAGGATTTCCCGGCACACTCTGATCCCACAGCCTTAAAATCCTGGTGCTGCCGTCTTCCTTCCGAAAATCAGGATGACTGTAATCAATTCCCGAATCCACACACGCTACAAGAACCCCTTTTCCGGTCAATGGTTCTCCCAAGGGAGAAAACTGGCTTTGTACAGAAGTCATGCAGGATGCACTTTTACCCTGATTCACAGAAAAAAAGAGATGTTTCGGCTTTTCTACAAACTCGACTTCCGGAAAATCAGCAAGCGAAGATATCCTGCTTTCCGGCATCGTGAGAATCGCATATTCATTCAGCAGTTCCACCACCTGAATATCCTCACCCAGAACGCTTTTTAAATCACCGGAATATTTCACGATCAATTCCCAGGTTTTTTCCGAAGGAGCATAGCCCACATTAAGCTGCAAAGATTTTTCACGTTCTTGTGGTGTGGCATTTAAAGCAAGATTTAACATATTTTCCAGCTTCTGATTGTTCATATTCCTATTCTCCATCCAGTTCAGATGTTCTCCACTTTATTCTATGTAAGACTGCAAAAACAAAACACCCTTGCAGATACTTTTATAAATCTGCAAGGGTGTTTTCCAAAGGTATTTTCATTATTTATTTTTTGATCAACTGGTTTATTTCTTCCACAGAAGGCATGACTCTCAATGCACCTTTTTTTGTTGTGATAAGAGACGCTGCTCCATTGGCAAAGGTAAGCATTTCCTGCAAAATATCCTCTGTGAGACCATCCAGGCCGTATTTGCAGACATAATGCAGAACACAGCCACAGAAGGTATCTCCTGCTCCTGTTGTCTCTATGGTGTTTTTTTGCAAAAATGGTTTTACTTCCACTATTTTGTCCTGATAATATGCCCGGCTTCCCTCTTTTCCCATAGAAACCAGAATAAGAGGAATGGAATACCGTTCACGGATCCACCTGACGCCTTCTGTATAATCCTCCTGCCCTGTAAGCCACTGAATTTCATTATCTGAAATTTTCAAAACCTGACAGCAGCTAAGCCCGTACAAAACCTGCTCTTTTGCGTTCTTCATGGAATCCCAAAGAGGCGGGCGAAGATTCGGATCAAAGGAAATCACAGCCTCGGCTTCTGCCGCCAGCCTGATTGCTTTTTTCGTTGCTGCACGCACATTCTCATGGGTCATGGAAAGGGTTCCAAAGTGAAAAATCTTCGTATTTTTCATCAAATCTTCTGGAATTTCAGCTTCTGTAAGCATCATATCAGCTCCCGGATTTCGGTAGAAGGAAAAATCCCTGTCACCATCTGGAAATGTATGTACCATAGCCAGTGTGGTATGAATCTCCTCATCCTTGCAAAGAAAAGAAGCATCAATCCCAGCCTCTGCAATGGCATTTCCAAGCTGCTCTCCGAAATAATCGTTTCCCACTTTTCCAATGAAGGCTGTTGTATGTCCCAGTTTTGACAGCATTGCCAGTACATTGCAGGGTGCCCCGCCTGGATTCGCTTCAAACAAAGGATTTCCCTGTTTACTGGTTCCGTTTTCTGTGAAATCTATTAAAAGTTCTCCTAATGCCACTACATCATAGCTTTTCATATTTCCGGTACCTTTCCTTTATCTTTGTTATCCAATCAAATCGTATTTCACAACATCCAGTTTCACTTTTCCATCTGCAAAGAAGGAAATACCATCTGCTCCCTGTTCTGTAAATATGGTGGCTGACATGGTCTGTCTTCCATCATTTACAAAAACTTCCACGCTGAACCGGTCAAGAATCATTCTCAATTTCAGTTCTCTGCAATCCCCATCTACCAGGCATCTTCTCTGATGGATATAGGCTCTTCTGCTTCCTGAAAACTTCCTGTCAATTTTCAGGACAGACTCATATGGGCGGAAACTTAACGCAGTATAGAACTGCTGATTCTGGGCAAACCGTACAGCAAACTTCTGGTATAACGCCTCTTCATCGCCTGGCCGGATGATAAGTTCCATATCGATTCTCCGGCCTTTCAGCCCATCCAGGGAAATGGTATTGTCTTCCAGTTCTATATTCTGATACTCTACTTTATTCCGTCTCAGAGATTCCAGTTCTTTTACAGGATTCTGGTATAATCTTCCGTCTCTGACAGACAATTCTCTCGGAAGTGTCATCTGGGCAAACCATTTGGAATCATCCTGACGGTGTGCTGTGGTATCCCAGTTCTGCATCCATGCAATCATGATTCTACGGCCATCCGGGGCTTCCAGTGTCTGTGGTGCATAGAAATCAATGCCATAATCGATTGACTGATGCTCTTCTTCTTTCAAGGCTCCTGTTGTTTCATCCAGTTCCCCAATGATGCAAAGTGTACCGTTTCCATTGTGATACTCCAGCCCTTCCGGAAACATATCCTGAGGACTGGTAAGAAGCACATGCTTTCCATCCAGTTCAAAGAAATCAGGGCACTCCCACATTTTCCCATAACGGTTTTCGTTTTTCGCCAGGATACTGACAAACTTCCAGTCAAAGCCATTTTCACTGGAATAAAGGAGAATCTGTCCGCTTCCATCTGAAGGACGGTTTCCAATCACACAATAGAATTTACCATCTTTTCCTCTCCAGATTTTCGGGTCTCTAAAGTCCACTTTACTTGCACCTTCTGGAATATCTTTTTCTGTCAGTACAGGGTTCTGCTCATATTTCACATAATCCAGCCCATCCCCAACTGCAACAGACTGTGTCTGTATATCACGCACACTTCCGTCTTCCAGTGTTTCCTGGTTCACAGATGTGTAGAGCAGAAGCTGCCTTCCATCAGGAAGTGCAATGGCACTTCCTGAGAAACAGCCGATTCTGTCATATTCCATGTCAGGTGCTAATGCTGCCGGAAGATATTCCCAGTGCAGCAAATCTTTGCTTACTGCATGTCCCCAATGCATGCTGTCCCAATGGGTCGCATATGGATTGTACTGGTAAAACAGGTGATACTGCCCATTATACCAGGAAAAACCATTGGGGTCATTCATCCAGCCAACCCGCGGGCTAAAGTGAAAATCCGGTCTTTCCTCTGCTCCGATACTCTCTCCATGCGTTGCCTCGTATTCTCTTGATTTATTTAAAAGAGATCTCTCCATACTCATTTCACCTCTTATTTTCTATTCTTCTGTATTCTCATAAAAGGAATCTAAATATTTCTGGAAAATAGCCAGATAATCTTCCAGTCCATATGCTTCCAGGCTCTTAATATATTCATCCCAGTCAGCATCTGTGAAACCTTCCATGATCCATTCAGATTTTTTTGCCTTGATTGTCTTCTCTATATCTGCCTGAAGATTTGATAATTCTTCTGTATCTTCTCTGTTCATAAATACGTTAGGATATACATATTTTGTATGCATATCTGGTGTATAGTACTCTTCGATCCAATCCAGGCGATACTGTGCATCATCTGGGCATGTTACGTATTTTCCATAGTATTCATCAAGAATAGCAAGTGGTCCGCCTACGCATTCTGCCTCTCTTACTTCTACAGGAGATGCATCTCCAAGAGGTGCATGTTTCAGCATATCTTCGCCTTCTTCATTTTTACCCATTTCAAAGATATCAAATTCATCATCTTCTCCATAAGTACCCCAGTTATTCTGCGGTGACTGCATTGGAGCATACATCTGATCTAACCATGCACATACAAGTGCCGGATTTTTTGCAACAGCAGTTACCACACAACGACCTCTGTCAAATCCGCTTGTAAAAGAACCATTCTGTGGTGTTATATTTGTAGTGTCTGCGGTCAGAGCAGGAAGCGGAACCCAGTCCTTCAGATTGTCGATATTGGCAACATCCCAGCTAAAGCACACACCGTAACGCCCTGATTTTCCTTTTGAAACATAGGTAGACCATTCCTGTGTAAATGCTTCCGGATCAATCAGCCCTTCTTCTTTAAGTTTATGCAGCCACTGAATTCCTTTTTTGTATCCTTCCTGAGTTGCGGCACAGATTACTTTCTTATCATCTGTCACGGCAATATGTCTTCCTTTATCTGCATCACCATAGCCTTCACCAAATCCATTGATTAAGATTGCCGGATCCTGGTCTCCATCATTGACAATGCAGGACATAGGAATAATGCTTCCTTCAATACCAAATTCTGTCTGAAGTTTTGATGCATTATCACGGAAAGCAATCAGAACCTGTTCAAATTCGTCTACGGTTTCTGGTATTTCAAGTCCGAGGAAATCCAGCCATTTCTTGTTGATGAAACTCATATTACCAACTGTCTGAATTGCTGTTTTTTCTGAGCCAAGCTGTTCAATCCATGGAAATGCCCAGATATGGCCTTCTGTGTCAGTACACATGGTTCTGTATTCCGGATATTTGTCAAATACTGCTTTCAGATTTGGCATATACGCATCTATGTATTCTTCCAGTGCAATGATAATCCCCTGGTCAGCATATTTCAATAAATCGCTGTCTCCAAACCCTGCACTAAATACAAAGTCAGATAACTCTTCCGGATTTGCCATAGAAAGGGCAATCTTGTCTCCCCACTGATCACTCTGGATTGCTGTCCAGTCGATTTCTACATTTGTCTGTTCCTGAAGACGTTTGAAGATTGTTCTGTTATTTGGATTAGATTCTGTGTTAGGCGGAAAACTTATCATTCCGGTAAGTTTTGTTTTTTCTTTCAGCGGGAATTCCAGTTCTGCCTTATCTACTTCCTGGAAAGTACCATCATTTAACTCTACTTTTTTCTTTCCACATCCGGTCATCATTGTAGCCGCCATACAAATTGCAAGAGACACGGTAAGCATTCTTTTAACTGTTTTTGATCTCATCATACTTCTCCTTTTCTTTTACCCTTTAATAGAACCTGCCATAATTCCGGCATCAAAATATTTCTGGAAAAACGGATACATTACCAATAATGGTAAACTTGAAATAATAATAGTCGCATATTTCAAAAGCTCTGCAAGCTGTGCTCTTGCCGCTGTACTTTGCATATCAGAAATCATACCGGATTCAGGCTGGTTCTGAATCAAAATAGAGCGAAGCACTAACTGCAACGGCTGTTTTGCAGAATCATTCAGATAAATCATAGCGTCAAAGTAGCTGTTCCACATTCCAACAAACTGCCATAATGCAAGAACTGCAATGACTGGTGTACAAACCGGAAGTAAAATTTTAAAGAAATACACCATTTCATTTGCACCATCCACGTCAGCGGCTTCACGAAGCTCTGTAGGAATACCCTGATAATATGTCCTTGCAATAATCATATTCCATACGCTGAAAGCACCTGGAAGAATGACTGCCCACATACTGTCAAGAAGTCCGAGATCACTGATTAATAAATATGTAGGAATCAAACCACCGCCAAAAAACATGGTAATGATAAAAATCGTGTTAAAAATCTTTTTCCCTTTAAAGTCAGATCTTGACATGGGATATGCAGCCAGCAGTGTAATAAACACAGATACTATTGTGAAAACAACAGAGTAAATAACTGCATTCTTGAAACCAATCCAAATCTGTGGGTTAGAAATAACCCTTTCATATGCTGTTGTTGTCCATTTGCTGAAATCAAAGGTAATTCCTTTGTTCTGAAGCATAACCGGATCCATAAAAGAAGCAACGATAATATAAAACATAGGAATCACAATTGCCACAACAAACAACCCCAGCAGAATATAACCTGTTATCAATAATGCCTTATCCTGAATAGAATATCTGGCAAATCTGCTCTTTTTCTTCATCGTGTGTCCTCCCTCTATAATCCTTTGCCTTCATTCATCCGTGCTACAATCTTATTGACCGCAACCAGCAAAATTACGTTGATGACCGTATTGAACAAACCTACGGCTGTAGAAAAACTGTAGTCACCATCCAGCAAACCTTTCTTATACACATATGTAGCAATGATTTCTGATGAAGCGAGGTTCAAGTCTGTCTGAAGGGCATATGCTTTTTCAAAACCAATGCTCATGATGTTACCAGCCTGAAGGATAAACTGGATTACCACCATATCTTTGATAGCCGGCCACTCAACTGCCTTAATCTGCTGGAAAATATTTGCACCATCAATAATCGCAGCCTCTTTTAACTCTTTGCTTGCATTAGATAGTGCTGCTGTGTACATAATGGAAGCCCATCCTGCTCCCTGCCAGATACCACTTGCGATATAGATGGTACGGAAAGCTTCCGGCATTGTCATAAAGTTGACTTCTGTACCAAGCATCAGGTTTACCGGTCCTGTTACAGAAAGAAAAATTCGTATAATACCGCATAAAACAATGACAGAAACAAAGTTCGGCATGTACAATACAAGCTGTATTTTTTTCTTGATTCCTTTGCTCTCAATACGGTTCAGCAAAAATGCAAGCAGAATCGGTATCGGGAATCCCCAGAGCATACCATAAACACTTAACTTCAAAGTATTTATCAGGTATCTCATAAAGTCCGGTGATGAAAGGAACCGTTTAAAAAACGTCAGCCCCACCCATTCACTTCCGAAAATTCCCTGAATTGGATTGTAACGCTGAAAAGCAATCAGGATACCTCCCATGGGAACATACTTAAAAAGTAATGTCAGGGCCAGGGCAGGAAGCAGAAATATTGCATATAACTGCCAGTGCTGTTTTACATACAACAGTGTGCTGCCCTGTTTCTTCTTTGAAACAACTTTAGAATTCTTACTCATAATTTAAGAATCTCCTCCCTTCTCATTTTACATTTGCACCATTTTATCCTTTGTGCATTTGTGCCCTTGTTGTTTCTTTTGTAACATTATATTATTTCAAATTGTCTCATTTGTCAATAGTCTTTTTTTGCCTTTTGCACAACAAATTTTTTTAAATATTTTTTAGATTATTGAATCTGACCATTATTTCTTTTTGGAATATCATCCATTTTCTTTGCATTGTTATATTTTATTTTACATTTGACACAAATTATTTTTTACACTATAATAATGGTAAACAATAAATGCTTTATTTCGCTTATAAAATAAGGAGGTATTATGGCAGAACGAGTAACCATACAGGATATTGCCGATGCTCTTGGCCTTTCACGAAATACTGTTTCAAAAGCGATCAACAACACCGGCATCCTTGCTGATACAACAAGAGAAAAAGTATTAAAAAAAGCCTTTGAAATGGGCTATAAGCAGTTTTCATACGCATCAACCCTGGAGGATATCACGCACCAGGAACAGATTCCTTCAGAAACTGCACCAAACAAAGAAATTGCACTGTTTACAACAAAATTTCTGGGAGACTCCCATTTTGCATCTACCATGCTTGATAAATTCCAACGGGAAATTTCACAGATGGGCTATAGTCTTTCCATGCACAGAGTCCTCAAAGATGAACTGGAGCAATTAAAACTGCCTGCATCTTTTGACCCCGGCCGTACTTCTGGAATCATCTGTTATGAAATTTTTGACCATGCATATAGCAGAATGCTCTGTGCTCTGGAAATCCCTACACTTTTTGTTGACACACCAGTGGCAGGACTCAATGAGCCTTTGAAAGCAGACAAACTTTATATGGATAACCAGTCTGGAATCTACAGCTTTATTCAGGAAATGATCCACAGAGGAAAAACGCGTTTCGGTTTTGTCGGTGAGCATTTGCACTGCCAGTCATTCTGGGAACGTTATATGGCATTCCGTAACTCCATGTTCCTGTTAAACCAGCCTTATATAGAAGAATACTGTATGCTAGGGAATAAAGAAGGGGTGGAAAATCCCGATTCCGCAGATTATCAGGATTATCTTCTGGAGCATTTCCGTGCCCTGAAAGAACTTCCTGAAGTTCTGATCTGTGCAAATGATTTTATTGCCCTTGATGTTATAAATGTTTTGCGCCAGTTAAATTACAAAATACCGGATGATATAATGCTCTGTGGCTTTGACGATTCTCCGGAGTCAAAAATCGTCTCACCTCCATTAACTACCATCCATATCCACACCCAGATTATGGGGTATTCCGCTGTACATCTTCTAATGTCCAGAATCAAAAATCCTTCGCTCAATTATCGGACTATTTATACGGAAACCAATCTGATTTACCGTGAATCTACAGGGGACTAACTTGGTAAAATAATAAGGAGGGAATTAAATTGACAAATCTGCTGAATCCAGATAACGCTGTCATGCAATTTATCACTAAAATTGTTTACAGTGTTTATCTTAATATTTTGTGGTTCATTTGCTGTCTTCCCATTGTTACAATCGGAGCATCTACCACGGCATTGTTCTATGTAACAATGAAAATGGTCAGAAATGAAGAGGGAAACATAACCAGAAACTTTTTTCATTCTTTCAAAGAAAACTTTAAACAAAGCACACTGGTCTGGCTCATGCTTCTTGCACTGGGAATTATACTGGGGATTGATGGATATGTTCTGTATCATCTCCGGTTTGAAAATGCATTCTGGACAATCATCACTGCTATCTTTGCAGTAGCTGTCGTTGCGTATGCAATTGTCATGATGTATATTTTCCCACTCATGGCACGTTTTCGTAATACCATTCCTGCAATGTTTAAAAATTCTATTATTTTAGGTATGCGCTTTTTTCTCTGCACCGTGCTGATGGCAGTTATATACTTCGCCATGGTGTTGATTGTCATCCGTTTCTTCACACCTGCCATTATTTTCGGTGAAGGGCTTTGTGCATTCTTATGTTCTTATCTACTTTCAAATATTATGGGACTTCTTGAAGAAAAAAGCAGCGAACACGAACAGGAAAAGATGTAATTAGAAAGGGATTGTATCCATGCCACGGTTTGAATTGTTCAAAAAGAATCATAACGAAAATACCAGCAGGAAAATTTTCCGCCAATTGCATGGCAGAGAAAAACTGCAATACATATGGGATTATTATAAATTCCCCATTTTTGCTGTATGTATCCTTCTATATATTGCAGGATATATGATTTACGGGCACTTTACCCACAAGGATGTGCTGCTGTCCACAGCTTTTGTTAATGTAAGCCCCGGAAATACTCTGGCAGAAAAACTTGGCAGTGGATTTCTCGACTATATTGGAGGAAATGATGCGAAAGAGGAAGTCCGTTTTTATACAGGACTTTATCTCACAGACAATGATGCTGACCCAAACCATGAATACACCTATGCTTCCAGGATGAAAATTCTTGGTACTATTGACAACGAGGAATTAGACATTGTTCTGATGAACAAAGAAGCGTTTGACTCTTTCTCACAAAATGGTTATCTATGTGATCTGGAAGAACTACTATCTAAGACAGATTCGGATTTGTATTCCAAGCTCTCCTCCTGTCTTGAAAAAAACATTGTAATCCTGGAAGATAACGCCATGGATCTTTACTTTGACAGTACAGCCACTTATACTTCTACAACAGCCGAATATCCCATGGGACTGAATATATCCGGCTTTCCCTGCATAAAAGAAGCTGGTATGAACGGAACTATTTACTTAGGAATTATCGCAAACTCTCCTCACAAAAAGCAATCCGTAGAATATATCCGGTATCTTTCAGGAAACACCACCCAGGAGGAATCTTATGCAAAAAACTGATTCTCTTATTGATCATCCTGTATTTTCTCATCGCAGCCTGGATTTTGTACAAAGGAGGCTCCCTGTTCACGCTGGCCGGAGAAACCATTATGATTGCCGCATTGCTTTTGTGGATGACCTTCTTTCTCCCAAGAAGCAGATGGAAATTTCGAACTTGTAAAGGCACATTTCCCATCGAAATAATGACGCAGCAGAGCCCCGGAGGCAGTATCCCCCGGGGCTCTACTCTATTCTGATATATGATTTTTATACATATTTTTTCTTACAACATTCCGGCAAACACAGATGCTCCTATCACAGTAAGCAAGCCAGCTACTGCAATAGCCAGACTACTCATAGCACCCTCAACCGGTCCCATTTCCATTGCTTTTGCCGTTCCAATGGCATGAGAAGCAGTTCCAAGTGCCAGCCCCTTTGCAATGGGATGGTGAATTTTAAACACTTTGCAGACAAATTCCGCAATGACATTTCCCAAAATTCCTGTGATAATAATGGATGCCACCGTAATCGTAACAATTCCGTCTAATTCCTCAGAAATCCCCATTCCAATAGCTGTTGTAATGGATTTAGGGAGCAGCGTCACATACTGTTCATGATTCAATCCAAAGAGCACGGACAGTCCCAGAACACTGACCAAACTGGCAAGAACTCCCGAAATAATTCCTGCGGCAACTGCCTTAAAATTCTTTTTCAAAAGTGATAATTGCTCATATAAAGGAACCGCCAGACACACTGTAGCAGGTGTCATAAGATAGCTGATATACTTTGCCCCTTCATTGTACTGTTCATAATCCACATCCAGAATCACCAGCACTGCCATAACACAAATCACTGCCAGGAGCAGAGGATTTAAAATCGCCAGTTTGAATTTTTTCTTTAGCAGTAACCCAGCCTCATAAGCAAGAAGACTAATGACCGCACCAAAAAACACAGAGTCAATGAGAAACTTTTCCATCTTCTTTGTTCTCCTTTTCAATTATTCTCTGAGCCACTCTTCCTGTGACCACCATAACAATCACCGTAGTCAGCATGGTAATTAGCATAATCGGAATCCAAACGGGACGAAGAGCTGGCCATGCTTCCAGTAGCCCTACTCCGGCAGGGATAAACATGACCGGCATGATTTCTATTAAAAAAGAAGACGCTTCTTTTACCTGATGTACCTTCAATACCCCTGTAATAAGCGCAAGAAGCATCAGAACCAGTCCATAAACACTTGCCGGAATCGGCAGCGGAATCAGAACACGAAGCAATTCTCCCAGCAGGGAAATAAATAAAATAATGGCAAACTGCCGCAAATATTTCATATACAAACCTCTTTTCTTTTATCTGACATCAAATCACTCATTCATTATAGACACCCCCAAAAACGAAGTCAACTTTTTTCTCTCGAATTATAGACAAACTTTTTTCTCTGTGATAGCATATTTTCATACTTATGTTCCAAACTATACTAAAAAAGGAGTAAAAATTTATGAAAGTACAAGAACGTTTCCTGAAATATATTTCTGTTGACACAACCTCCGACCCTTCTTCTGATACCTTCCCAAGTACCGGTAGCCAGTTGGATTTTGCAGCACTTTTAGTAGAAGAAATGAGAGAAATGGGACTGCAGGATGTAAGCTGTGATGAAAACGGTTATGTTTTCGGAACTCTGCCTGCTACAATTACAGATTATCATGGACCTGTGCTGGGATTTATTGCACATATGGACACTGCCCCCGCATCTTCCGGTGCTAATATCCGCCCACGCACAATCGAAAATTATGACGGAAAAGATATCCTTTTAAACGAAGAAACTCATATGATCATGAGTCCTGCTGACTTTGAAAATCTCAGACAGTATCAGGGGCAAGATTTAATCGTCACAGACGGCACTACTCTTCTGGGCGGGGATGACAAAGCCGGACTGGCAGAAATCCTCACGGCCGCAGAATTTCTCCTGGCACACCCTGAGATTCCACACGGCACCATCCGTATTGGTTTCACTCCAGACGAAGAAATCGGCCAGGGTGCTGACCGGTTTGATGTAAAACGTTTTGGTGCAGATTTCGCATATACTATGGATGGCGGCGAATGCGGAGAATTGGAATACGAAAACTTTAATGCCGCTTCTGCTATGGTGGAGATCACAGGATTGAGCATCCACCCAGGCTCTGCCAAAAACAAGATGAAAAATGCTCTCAGCATTGCTATGGAATTTGAAAACCTCATGCCATCTGCTCAAAAACCGGAACATACCGAATGCAGAGAAGGCTTTATTCATCTGGACAGCATGAACGGCTCTGTGGAACACGCTTCCATGGAATATATTATCCGTGACCATGATAAAACCTTATTCCAGCAGAAAAAAGAAGTGATGGAACATGCAGCTGCTTACTTAAATCAAAAATACGGTGACGGTACCATTGATTTGCAAATCGAAGATTCCTACTTCAACATGAAGGAAAAAATTGAGCCTCATATGCACCTCATCGACAGTGTCCTGTCTGTTTACGAAAAGCTTGATATCCAGCCAAAAGTAGTTCCTATCCGTGGCGGTACAGACGGTGCCAGACTTTCTTATATGGGTCTTCCTTGTCCAAACCTTGGTACAGGGGATCACAACTGCCATGGTCATTATGAGTTCGTATGCATCCAGTCCATGGAGAAATGCGTACAGGTAATTGTAGGGCTTTGCAGGCTTTATGCTGGTTTTGAAAAGTAAAATTATAGAACAATAGTGAAAAAAAGTGGTTGATTTTTATGTTCAACCACTTTTTTCTTTAAAGAAGTGTTTTATAATCTTCATAATTCTTTGCTAATAGTTCTGGTGTATTTAATTCGTATGGACATTTTTTCGTACACGCATTGCAATGCAAGCAATTTTCAATCTTGGCCATTTTTTCCTGCCACTCTTTAGACAGCCATCCTGCCTGCGGTGCTCTTCTCTAAGCATTAAACTCATTCGTGCACAATTATTAATTCCGATTCCAGCCGGACAAGGCATACAATATCCGCATCCACGGCAAAAATCTCCTGATAATTGCTTCACATCATGCTCTATAATGGCCTGTAATTCTTCATCTAAAACAGGTGGACATTCTCCATGAGCAAGAAACTCATCCAATTCCTGTTCTCTTTGCATACCCCAAATTGGAGCCACATGCGCAAACTGTGGCTGATTCATAAACGCATATGCACAGGCGGAGTTGGAAATCAGTCCACCTGACAGACCTTTCATAGCAATAAATCCCATATCTGCTTCTTTGCAGTCTGCTACCAGCTTCAGTTCTTTTTTTGATGCTAAATAATAAAATGGAAATTGCATAGTCTCATATAATCCAGATGCAACCGCTTCATTTGCTACTGTAATTTTATGATTTGTGATTCCGATATGACGAATTTTCCCTTGAGCTTTCGCTTCTAGCATTGCATCATACAAACCACTTTCATCACCTGGTCTTGGACAAAAATCTGGTGTGTGGAACTGATAGATATCAATATAATCTGTTCTCAATTTCTTCAAACTTTCATCTAAATCTTTCCAAAATGCCCTGCAGTTTTTGCAGCAGTTTTCGTACTGATGACTATTTTTTCTCTTACATAATGGAACGCCTCTCCTAGTTTTTCTTCACTATCTGAGTACGCTCTGGCTGTATTCATTTTAATTCCTCTTTCCTTTTAGTAAGAAGGTCTTCCATGTTTCCATGGAAGACCTTCTTACGTCTAATCACTCTCTATAGTTTTTTGCGAATTCGTCTTTAATTTTCTGTAACTCTTCTGGATTTGTTCCCACTCTATATGCAGTAAGAGCCATCAGTTTACCAGCCATAATACTCTGATCGATTGGATATTCATTTCCAGAGATTGCTGTTAATTCATTACTGTGTCCAACCGGAACAACCTCATCATCTTTTACAATCGGGAATGTAATCTCTATAGTTGGGATTTTGTAAGCTACACATCCCAAGTCAGAGGACGCCTGTGG
This sequence comes from uncultured Blautia sp., assembly GCA_900556555.1. Lineage (GTDB taxonomy): Bacteria > Bacillota > Clostridia > Lachnospirales > Lachnospiraceae > Blautia. The sequence goes on along the minus strand of USPF01000036.1, from coordinate 11,170 downwards.
CATATTTCCAAATGTAAATCTAGATTCATCCAAACCTAAATCCGGAGCAAAACTGGAAGCTGCTCGATAAAAGCTAGGAACAGGAGTTGCACAATACCATGGAGAATCCCATTTGTAATCTGCTTTTGTATCTGTCATCAGCTCTGCACCTCTGATAACATTATCCACACGGCGCATCATATCATTTAATTCTGCTGAATCATTTGCTCTTAATTCTACATTCAAGGTCGCTTTATCCGGAACAGAGTTTGCGGCTGTTCCACCATTCGAGATAATGTAATGGATACGGTCTGTTTCTAAAGTATGTTCTCTTAAAAATTCCAGCCCCATACAAGTAAGTAATACAGCATCCAAAGCACTTCTTCCATTGTGAGGTGTAGCAGAAGCATGAGACGGTTTACCAGTAAAGGTTACCCATTTGTCATGAAGTGGCCATACAATCGCTTTTCCTGTCACTTCTGAGCACCAGTCTTTTCCATAGTGGTTTGCAAACATTAAATCCACTTCATCCATAAATCCACCAGCTAAAATGTAATGTTTAGAACCATCTAATTCTTCTGCTGGAGTTCCATAGACAACTAAATCACCCGGAATTGTTTTGAATAATTCCTGTAATCCAATAGCTGCTGCAAAACCTGCTGAAGCAATCAGGTTATGTCCACAAGCATGTCCATTTGGAAGTGCATCATACTCTAACATTAAACCAATGGTCGGTCCTCCTTCTTTTCCTTTGAATACAGCCTTAAAAGCAGTTGGCATGTCGATGTCATAACCGAATGCAGGATGTTTACCAACAAGTCCTCTTTGAACAGTAAATCCCATTTTTTCAAATTCATCCATCAATAAGTTAGAAGACTTAAACTCCTCCCAGCCTACTTCTTTATATTCCCAAATAGTTTTTGCAATCATATGAACTTTTTCTCTTCCTGCATCAATTGCATTCATCATTAAAAGTTCGTCATTATTTAAGTTCCCCATAATACTTCTCCTTTTTACTTATTCTTATTGTTTAAGCCCATTCATGGCTACATTCTACGTTAACTTTACCACTCTTATATCTGATTCCGCCAAATACAAATGCGAATACTACCATTGCAAGGTTACCTAACAGTAACGGAAGTGGCAGGTCTAATGCTGATGTGATTGCTTGGAAAATAATCGTCGACAATACCACAATACCGAGTACTTTTAATTTACCCTGACTGATATGGAATGGAGACGCTTTCCAGTGATCTCCCATAACCTTATCCAATCTCAACAAGCACAATACAATCATAGATTTTGTAACAGATCCAACAGTAATTGTTAACTCAGAAATAATACCGATATCTAAGTCAAATACGATTGGGAAAAAGCCCCATAAGTAGTAGATTCCTAATAAGATTAATGGAGTTCTGTATTTTGGATGTAATTTTGCCCAAGATTTCGGATACCATCCATCGCTACAAGCCTGCATTAATGGTTTTGTTGCTGCTGCGATTGAGCTGTTTAATGTTGTTACCAATGCCATCCAAGCACCACCAATGATGAAGAACAGATATACAGGTCTTGGTAATACTTCCTGAGCAACTAATAATAAAGATTTATCTGCTACCTGATCTACAGGAAGAACACCAGCTGCTACAGTACCGATAACTGCATACATACCTGCTACCAGCATAGTACCGCAAATCATAGCTTTTGGAATATCTCTTGTTGGGTTTTTACATTCACCACTTAAGTCTGTAATCATCTGGCAACCGTCTGTTGCTAAACTCATTAATACAGCCGCTCTAAGAAGACCTCTGATTCCACCTGGCATAAAAGTTGCCGGTTCCAGGTAATTCGCATCGATATGTGTAATACCAAATACAGAAAACAGTGTCAAGGCTAATACAAGTAAAATAACTGTAAAGTTCTGTACTTTAGCAAATACGTTAATACCAAATGAGTTAACAACAAATAAAAATGTCAAGATACTAAGTGCAATAATTTTTCTTGGAACCATCGGTAAAAATGGCATCGCATAATCTGCAAAAGATAATGCGTACATAGACAAGGTAACACTTGTTAATACAGAAATAATTGAGAAAGTACCTGACCATCTAGGTCCTAATAAGGAACCAACCATTGAATACTGCCCACCTCTGAATCTTGCAACAGAGTTAATAAAAATCTGTGGACAACGAACAATCAAGGTAAGAATACCTGCTAAGATAAATGCAATTGGAATGGAACGTCCTGTCATTCCGATACCCGCTCCGGTTAATGACATGATACCTGTACCGATAATAGCACCAACACAAGTTCCCATTAATTCTTTAAACCCTAATGTCCTCTTTAAATCTTTTGTCGATGTAAATTCTTGCGCCATTGCTTCTCCTCCTTCGTAACTTTTTTCTTTTCACGTTTGAAATACATCATTTATTCCGTTTTCGAAATATAAGCTTATTTTATTTCTATTGCGACAAAAAATCGTCTTATTTTATTATTTTTTTGGTTATTTTAAACAATTTCGTATCTTTAATCATATCCGTTTGTTTGTTTTGCATAATTATATTTTTGTTAAATTTTTATCTTCGTCTTTTTGCATATATTTTTTACTCTAATCTCGTTACGCTTTATCGTGCTACCGTGATGCCTCTTTAAGTTTTGTAATAAAACAACAATTTTTAAACCGTATATTTCAGTTAATATTGGTATTTTTATACAATTAATTATATAACAAATATAACTATTAATGATAAGAAAAGGCTTTGCAACGTATCATGCTGCAAAGCCTTTTCCTATCATTTTTCTCACCCAGCTACCTGGTTTCCTGTGTATAACTGATAATATTTTCCCTTCTCAGCCATCAGTTCTTCATGAGAACCTCTCTCAATAATCCTTCCCTGCTCCAGTACCATGATACAATCACTGTTGCGTACTGTAGAAAGTCTATGGGCAATGACAAAGGTAGTTCTTCCTTCCATCAGTCTGTCCATACCTTCCTGCACTAATTTTTCTGTTCTGGTATCAATAGAACTTGTGGCTTCATCCAGAATCAAGACCGGAGGATTTGCTACCGCTGCTCTGGCAATCGCAAGAAGCTGTCTCTGGCCCTGGCTCAGATTGGAACCATTTCCGGTCAGCATAGTATCATAGCCATCTGGTAATCTGCGGATAAATCCATCTGCATTTGCCAGTTTTGCTGCTGCTATAACTTCCTCATCTGTGGCATCCAGTTTTCCATAACGGATATTTTCCATAACCGTAGCTGTAAACAAGTTGGTATCCTGCAGTACGATTCCCATGGAACGGCGTAAATCTCCCTTTTTAATCTTATTTACATTTATTCCGTCATAACGGATTTTGCCATCCTGGATATCATAAAAACGGTTCAGAAGATTGGTAATAGTGGTTTTTCCAGCCCCTGTAGAACCTACAAAAGCAATCTTTTGTCCCGGTGTGGCATACATCTTAATATCATGAAGTACGATTTTGCCATCATTGTATCCAAAATCCACTCCATCCAGAACCATATCGCCCTTTAACTCCACATAAGTTGTGGTTCCGTCTGCCTTATGAAAATGCTTCCATGCCCAGCGGCCAGTACGTTCTTTGCTCTCTGTAAGCTGTCCATTTTTTTCTTTTGCATTTACCAGCTCTACATATCCCTGATCTGCTTCTGACGGTTCGTCCATCAGATCAAAAATTCTCTTTGCACCTGCCAGTGCCATGACAATACTGTTTAACTGCTGGCTGATCTGATTAATCGGCATGGTAATACTTTTATTAAACGTAAGAAAACTTGCCAGGCCTCCCAGGGTAAATCCCCATACACCATTAATAGCCAGGATTCCGCCTACAATGGCACATACCACATAATTCAGATGGCCTAACTGAGCATTTACCGGTCCCAGATAGTTTGCAAATTTATTTGCATTGTTGGCACTTTCAAACAACTTGTTATTAATCTCATCAAACTTTTCTCTTGACTCTTCTTCGTGACAGAAAACCTTTACCACTTTCTGTCCTTCCATCATTTCTTCAATATAGCCATTGACTTTACCAATATTGATCTGCTGCTCCATAAAGAATTTTCCGGAAAGGGAGGCGATTTTCTTAGTTGCTGTCACCATAATCACCAGCATGACCACTGTGACAAGTGTTAGCGGCACATTGAGAATCAGCATACTTATAAATACACTGACAATGGTCATCAAACTGGAAAGCATCTGGGGAATACTCTGACTCACCATCTGCCGCAATGTGTCAATATCATTGGTATAAACGGACATAATGTCTCCGTGCGGATGAGTATCAAAATATTTGATAGGAAGACTTTCCATCTTTTTAAACATATCATTACGCAAATCTCTCAATGTTCCCTGGGTAACATAAATCATCAGACGGTTATACAAATAAGCGAATACTACTCCAATAAGATAAAACATCGCAACTCTCAGAATCGCCATGCCAAAAGGGCCAAAATCCGGCTTGTCAGCCTGAAGAAGCGGCACGATATAATCATCAATCATGGTTTTCATGAACATGGTTCCCTGCACATTTGCAAGCACACTGGCAAAAATTCCAATCACTACAATAATCAGATGAAACTTATATTTTTTTCCTACATAGGCAAACACTCTGCCCAGAAGTTTTCCTGGATTATCAACCTTTGTCCCCGGCATGTTGGGATGTTTTCTGTTCTTCATTCCTGACATTACTGTTCACCTCCCATATTTGCTGCCTGGTCGAAATCTCCTCCACCCTGATTCTGGGATTCATAGACTTCACGGTAAATTTTATTATGCTCCATCAGTTCTTCATGAGTACCAAAGCCATTAATCTGTCCATTGTCCATGACAATGATGCGGTCAGCACCTTTCACACTGGAAATCCTCTGTGCAATGATTAATTTGGTTGTATCAGGAATCTCTTCTGCAAATGCTCTGCGGATTTTGGCATCTGTAGCCGTGTCCACAGCACTGGTAGAATCATCTAATATCAGAATTTTCGGTTTCTTTAAAAGTGCCCTGGCAATGCAGAGACGCTGTTTCTGCCCACCAGACACATTGCTTCCGCCTTGTTCTATGTAGGTGTGATATTTCTCTGGCATCCGTTCAATAAATTCATCTGCACAGGCTAACTGGCATGCCCGGATACATTCCTCCTCCGTAGCATTTTTATCTCCCCATCTCAGATTTTCTAAAATGGTTCCGCTGAACAATACATTTTTCTGTAACACCACAGACACCTGATTCCGAAGAGCTTCCATATCATAATCTCTTACATCAACACCTCCAACCTGCACACTTCCTTTTGTCACATCATAGAGGCGGCTAATCAGGTTGACCAGGCTGGATTTGGCACTTCCCGTACCACCAATGATTCCGATGGTCTCCCCGGAATGAATTTCTATATTGATATCTTTCAGCACCGGTTCACCACTGGATTTCCTATATGCAAAATCCACATGATTGAAAACGATGCTTCCGTCTTTTACCTCCGTCACTGGATTTTCCGGATTCTGCAAATCACTTTTTTCATTGAGAACCTCTGTGATACGTTCTGCGGAAGCAAAACTCATGGTCACCATAACAAAAATCATAGAGAGCATCATCAAACTCATCATAATATTCATACAGTAAGTCAGAAGACTCATCAATTCTCCCGTAGTAAGACTGCCTACTACAATCATTTTCGCTCCAAGCCAGCTTAAACCTAAAATACAAGCATATACCGTAAACATCATAAGAGGCTGGTTTGCAACAATGATGTTTTCTGCTTTTACAAACATCCGATATACATTTTCTGCTGCCTTGAAGAACTTCTGATTTTCGTAATCTTCCCTCACATATGCCTTTACCACACGGATTCCTGTGATATTTTCCTGGACACTGGCATTTAAGTCATCATATTTCTGGAATACTTTCTGGAAATATTTCACTGCCCGGCTCATAATGAGAATCAGGCAGGTTCCAAGAACCACCACTGCTATAAGATAAATGCTGGCCAGCTCTGCATGGATTGTAAATGCCATGACCATAGCACAGAGCAGGCTGGCCGGTGCTCTGGTAAACATACGCAGCAACATCTGGTAAGCATTCTGCAGGTTGGTCACATCGGTTGTCAGCCTTGTGATCAGCCCAGCTGTACTGTATTTATCAATGTTCGCAAAAGAAAAATTTTGTATATTGTCATACATTGCTTTTCTTAAATTCCTGGCAAATCCTGTAGAAGCTTTGGAAGCATATTTTCCTCCCATAACACCTGCCCACAGACCACAAAGTGCCAAAACACCCATCATAGTTCCGACCTTATAGATATGATGAATATCTCCCGTCTCGACACCTTTGTCAATGATAGAAGCCATAAGCAATGGAATCATTGTTTCAAACAATACCTCTAAAATCATAAATACCGGGGTCAAAATCGAATCTTTTTTAAATTCCTTAACTTGAGAAGCTAAGGTTTTTAACATAAACTACCACTCCTTTTTCTGTAAAACCTTGTTGTCTTCTATTCTTTTCTGGGGTCACCAACCGCCTCAGCCTCCAGATACTCTTCAAGAGTAATGCCCTGCTCCGTAATGTCTTTTGCTGCTTCTTTTCCAACATAACGGTAATGCCATGGCTCAAAAATAACTCCTGTGATTTCTGTTTTATCCACAGGATACCGGAGAATAAATCCATACTTCCAGCAATTTTCCATGAGCCACTGCTGATCTTCTGTTTCCATCTGGCCTTCGTCCAGATTCGTATAATCAGACGCTGTGATATCCACTGCCAGTCCAAGCTGATGTTCACTAGTTCCAGGGCGTGCCACTACTGTTGCCGCCTCAATTTCTGCTGCTTCTCCGGTAAGCCCTTTCGATTGTTTCACTCTGGCTATCTTGTTTTCAAACAGCATTTCCTGCGTATCCCAGCTTCTGTATGCAGAACATACTACCGGATATCTTCCATCACTTTGTGCATCAGAAAGCATTTCTTCCAGGTCATCAATAATCCTTTTGTCTACCACATAATCACTGCCATTTACTGACACGGTATTGATTTCCGGAAGATTATCTTTATCCAGAGAATTTTTTGCGTTGACCAGTCTGAGGTACCACTTATTTTTTTCACTTTCTTCTGCTGTTTTGATTCCAGCATCTTTTTCCTTTTCCTGCTCCTGTGCTTTCTTCTTGGCTTCCTGCTCGGCATAAACCTGCTGTGCCTTTTCTTCCCTGGCTTTTTTATTGGCCCTTACCACACCTGTAATGCCAGCACCAATAAGAACCACCACTACAAGAATTGCTGCTGCAAAACGGCGGTTTCTCTGCTGTATTCTTTTTTTGTTTCTCCGCTGTCTGGCACGAGCCATAGCTCTTCTTCTCGCCTCTTCATCTTCTTCCATGGTTTGCTGTAAAGATGACCTGTGAACCTCATTCTGCCTGTTCTGCGTTCTCCTGACAGTATGCCCCTCTTCCTGACGGACGGAATGTGTCCTGGCCTCCTGCCGGCAGTTTCCACCTCTTCTGGGAACAATCTCTTCTGTCTGCTGCACAGAACGCCTTCTTGCAGGCGTCTGGGCAGAATGCTGAGCAGAATTTCTTTTTTTATGCGTCAAATCCAGCAACACAAGTTCCTTTTCCGGATTTTCTTTCCCCCTGTTTTGTACATCATTTCTATAATCTTCCGCCATATTTGCGTCTCCTCTGTGCTAATATAGTACATTATTACCCCAGAATATTATATCATGTTTTTTCTCTGAATTTCTAACAATATTGCATCTTTTTTTCTTTTTTTACAATTTGTTTATATTTTAGTTTTTTATGGGATTCATACTGTACTATCAGTGTATAAAGATTAGTCAGATTGAAAGAATTTTTTGTGTGTTTTACTCTATTACAAACTCAGAAAATGGAAAATTTATGTTTTTATTATCAAAGGGTCTGGCAAAAGCCAGACCCTCGTCAAACTATCAAGAACTTTTATAGTGCTATAAGCTCTTTTCCTTCAATCCATTTTGGCAAAGTATGTGATAATCTAACCACCTTGCTACCACTAAAAATAGCAAAACGTCGAAATTCCTCTGTGTTATCATAAAAAGCTGCTAAATCACAATCTTTCAAAATTTCTTTCAAATTGCTGAAGCCTACGATACAGTTCTTCATAATCGTTTGGTATCATATAGTTATTCGTTGAATGAGGTCTCACATAGTTGTACCAGTTAATGTATTGCTTTGTCATTTCATCTAACTGCTCAACACTTTCAAAAGTATATCTATAGTAAAAACAATTTTTGAAAGTATTATAAAATCTTTCCATTGGCGCATTATCATAAGGACAGCCAGCCTTGCTCATACTTTGAATTACGCCGTTATCCTTGCAAAAATTGACAAACTCCCAAGATGTATATTGTACTCCCTGATCGCTGTGCAGAAATATTCCATTGTTGGGTTTTTCTTTTTTTAGGGCTTCCGTGAGTGTTTCTATTGCAAGTTCTGTATTTATGTAATCGCTATTGACTGATGCTATAGCAGATCTGTCAAATAAATCCATAATGGTACAGTTATATCGAAACTTACCATTAGGCTGGCGCTTATATGTAAAATCAGTGCACCAGATCTTATTTTTTTCATCAACGTTGAACTTTTGCTTTAAGAGATTATCAAAGATTTTATGTTTTTTACAGCTTTTGTAACCTGGCTTTTTTCTCATAACAATAGCAGACAGATTAAGATCCTTATTCATATATTTATGGATAGTTGTTGTACAAAGATATATGCCATATCTTTGTAGAAAGATTTTCATAAGCCGATATCCAATGGTTCTATTATTGTTGTAATAGATATACTTTATCCTTTCATAAACCATAAATCTTTGCTCGTAATAATCTCTTTTCGTATCTTTCAGATAATTGTAGTAACAATTAAGGCTAATCTTAAAATGTCTGCACAACCATCTTAAGCCAAATTGCTCCTTATTTTTGTCAATGAATCGATATACCACTAATCGATTTCCTTTGCAGATTCGAATTCTTCCTGTGATGTTTTAGTGGTAGTTTTATATTGGCATTCTTCACCATGTTTTTTTACCCACCCGGTGAGGGTGCTTTTTGCAACATTGTAGTCAGCTGCTATCTCACTTATTGAGCGATCACCTGCCATATAGGCTTTGACTACTTCAATTTTAAAATTTTCATTGTAACGTGTGGCCATGATTGGTCCCTCCTTTGGATAATAAATATTATATACTATCCGAACAAGGTGTTACAAATTTAGTTTACCACTACACTTTTGTATATCCCTATCACGTGCAGGTTCCTTCTTTCGGAGATTGGGGATTTCAGCTGGCATCTAAGACAGAGCTTCAGATTGAAAATCTGACATTGCAGCAGGAAGGGAAGTTTCTGACGCAGGATAATTTGCAGGGGATTTTTCTTTTTGGAGAAGATGAACGTTCGAAAAAGGAGCTGGAGGTAAATTCTTTATCAAGTCCGAAGCTTTTACAGTATTATCTGGAAGCGGAGAAAAACTGGGAATAAGAAAGTTTGAAATAAAAGCAATCCCCCTATTTTCCTAGGGGGATTTGTGCTATACTGTTATTTTAGAAAAAAGTAGTTTGGAGGAAATGCCATGAATATGGATAGAATACCGGCTTATGAACTGATTTTAAAAGAAGAAATTTCGGATATTCATTCTGAAGGTTATTTGTTAAAGCATAAAAAAAGCGGTGCAAGAGTAATGGTGCTGAAAAACGAGGACGAAAATAAGGTATTTAATATTGCCTTTCGTACTCCTCCCGCAGACAGCACAGGAGTGGCGCATATTTTAGAGCACAGTGTATTGTGCGGTTCGAAGAACTTTCCGCTGAAAGATCCTTTTGTGGAGCTGGTGAAGGGTTCTTTAAATACCTTTTTAAATGCCATGACTTATCCGGACAAGACCATGTATCCGGTGGCGAGCTGCAATGAGCAGGATTTTAAAAACCTGATGCACGTTTATCTGGATGCTGTATTTTTTCCGAATATTTACGAAAAGGAAGAAATTTTCCGTCAGGAGGGTTGGCATTATGAGTTGGAAAATGCAGATGCGCCTCTTACTTTAAATGGTGTAGTTTACAACGAGATGAAGGGGGCGTTTTCTTCACCGGAGGATGTATTGGAGAGAGAAATTTTTAATTCTCTGTTTCCTGATACGCCTTACGGTGTTGAGTCAGGAGGAGATCCTCAGTGTATTTCTGATTTAAAATATTCTGAGTTTTTATCCTTCCACAGCCGCTATTATCATCCGGCAAACAGTTATATTTATCTGTATGGAAATATGGATATGGAAGAACGCCTGAACTGGATGGATAAGGAGTATTTAAGCAAATATGATGAAATTCCGGTTGCTTCTGAAATCGGACGTCAGGAAGCTTTTGCGGAAATCAGAAATGTGGAAATGGAATATTCCGTAACAGAAAGTGAGCCGGAAGAAAACAATTCTTACTTATCCTACAACATTGTTGTGGGAGACAGTCTGGATATTGAAAGAAGCGTTGCTTTTGAAATTCTGGATTATACACTTTTAAGTGCTCCGGGAGCTCCTTTGAAGAAAATTCTTTTAGAAGAAGGAATTGGAAAGGATATCATGGGCTCTTATGAGGACGGAATTTATCAGCCGTTTTTCTCTGTTATTGCGAAAAATGCAAATCCGGCAGACAAGGACAGATTTCTTTCCCTTATCCGCAGCACATTAGAGGACATTGTAAAGAACGGAGTGGATAAAAAAGCCATTGAAGCAGGAATTAACTATATTGAGTTTCGCTTCCGTGAGGCAGATTATTCCTCCTTCCCCAAAGGGCTGATGTATGGAATTGACGTGTTTGATACATGGCTGTATGATGATGCAAAACCATTTGAGCGTTTAAAATGTCTGGATATTTTTGAAGCCTTGAAGAAAAAAGCAGATACAGGATATTTTGAAGAACTTATTGAAAAATATCTACTTTCCAATACCCATGCGTCTGTTGTGGTAGTAAATCCAAAGAGAGGGCTGGCAGCGGAAAAGGAAACTGCACTGGCAGAAAAGCTGGCAAAATATAAAGCGTCTTTAAGTCAGGAACAGTTGGAAAAATTAGTGGCTGATACCAAGCATCTGAAAGAGTATCAGGATGCAGAAGAAACAGAAGAACCTTAGGAGGATTATAAGAATGGCAGCAGTGAAAGAGCTTTTGAGAGC
>USPF01000035.1 GCA_900556555.1 uncultured Blautia sp. | reverse complement strand
ACGATTGCAGAAACTCCACTATACAGAATGATTACATGGGCAAAAAAATGGAATTCTTTTTTATAAGAAGAAGTATGACGTTTTGAATCACATGTATAGAGTACCAAGAACAAAAAAGCTGTCCATATCAGCCATTTTATATCACTTATTCCTACCCCATATTTCCAATTTGCAATAATACTAATCAAGAAACTAATGCAAAATACCACCAATATGCCCAAAAACGGTGTCTTAATATAATCTTTCCACCACACTACTCTCCCTAATATTGTCATCACACCTAACACTAAACACAACTTCACCAGCATTGGCTGCACCGGTGAATCGTATAAGAAAGAATTAAACGTAGCAATTCCTAATAACAAATAGGAAAGCTTAAAAGCCCACTCCAGGTACTTTACATACTCCTTTTTTATGATTTTCATCAACAATCCCCTTATTTCTGAACTCTTACAATTCTTTTTCTACTAAATCAAACGCAGATTCAATTACCTTGTCCATATCATAGTATTTATACTCTGCCAGCCTTCCACCGAACAGAACTCTGGTTTCCTTATCTGCCAGTTCTTTGTATTGCTGATACAGGCTCTGGTTTCGCTCATCATTGATGGGATAATAAGGCTCCATCCCTTCCTGCCAGTCTGCCGGATATTCTCTGGTAATGACGGTCTTAGGCTGTGTGCCAAATTCAAAATGTTTATGCTCGATGATTCTTGTGTAAGGCGTCTCCCTATCTGTGTAGTTGACTACAGCCACTCCCTGGTAATTCTCCTTATCCACAACTTCTGTTTCAAATTTCAGGCTTCTGTATTCCAGTTTTCCGAAGCAGTAATCATAATAAGAATCAATGGTTCCTGTATATAAAACTTTTTCTCCCAGAGCATTATATTTTTCTCTGTTTTCGTTATAATCTACGCCTGTTTCCATGTCACATCCTGCAAACAGCTTGTCAATCAGCACGTTATAACCGCCAATTGGAATCCCCTGGTATAAGTCATTAAAATAATTGTTGTCATACGTATATCTTACAGGAAGTCTCTTGATAATAAAAGATGGCAAATCTTTACAATCTCTTCCCCACTGTTTTTCTGTATATCCCTTAATCAGTTTTTTATAGATATCTTCCCCAACAAGGCTGATGGCCTGTTCTTCCAGATTTTTTGGTTCTCCTTTTACACTTGCTTTCTGTTTTTCTATAATAGCCTTTGCCTCTTCCGGAGTGCTGATGTTCCACATTTTACTAAATGTATTCATATTAAATGGCATATTATACATCTCTCCATGGAAATTCGCTACCGGAGAGTTGGTATATCGATTGAACTCTACCAAAGAATTCACAAACTGCCATACTTTTTTATTGCTGGTATGGAAAATATGTGCACCATATTTATGAACATGAATATCTTCCATATCCTCACAATAAAGATTTCCACCAATCGTATCACGTTTTTCCACTACCAGGCATGTTTTCCCTGCCTTTCTTGCATGATAGGCAAATACGCCTGAAAACAAACCACTTCCAACTAATACATAATCATATTTTTTCACAGGATTTCCTCCGCTTTCCTATTTTCTATTACCGGCTGGACTTCACTTTGGAATATACCATAGGAAGCCCGCTCCGTATTATGTGCACCATTCTTGCCAGGGCAGTACATAGAACTACTGATTTCTTTTTCATACAAAATAAGGCTATTTTTAAGGCTTTACTGTCTCTGGCTTTTGCTCTTAAAACCAGTTTTTCAAAAAGCTCATCTTTAAAAATATCTTTGCAAAAATCTAATCGTTCTCTGTGATTCATATTTGCCCGTTTATCACAATTTCTCTCTAAAGCAGACAGAATATATCTTCCGTACAGACTGCCCAGAATCGCACAGGTTTCTTCTGTATCTGTTTTCCAGAAGCACTGCTGTTCATATAACATGGCAATTCTCCTTCTATGTAAAGGATAATAATCCGGTACAAATTTTGTGGTCAGACTGCCTTCCATACGTTTTGCATAATGATAGGGTGCAATGTCCAGAATATTCATTGCCTGGATATTTTGGCAGAACTGTATATTGAAAACAATATCTTCAATCAGGCGCACTGTTTCATATTGCAAATGTTCTTTTTTGATATGCTCTAGGCTATAAAACTTATTCCAGGCATATCCATATATGGTTTCCTGTTCCAGATATATCACATGTTCCCTCATTTTCTGTTTATTAGAGAAATTTTGCCTTTTAGGACAGATTTCATGAGTATAGCTTAATTTTCCGTCATGGTCATAATATTCTTCTTTATGTCCAATAATGGTTAATTCCGCTGGATTTTCCTGTAATGCCTGATATACTTCATGCAATACATTGTTTTCCACATAATCATCTGGATCCATAAACCAAATATACTGCCCTTTCGCATGGCTCATTCCCGTATTTCTGGCAGGGCTTAAACCACGGTTTTTCTCATGATGAAACACCTGAATCCTCTCGTCGTTTTCTGCCAGTTTCTCTGCAATTTCTCCGGTTTTATCCGGAGAGCCGTCCTCAACAATCAACAGTTCCCAGTCCGAAAATGTCTGTGCCGTAATGCTTTGCACTGCTTTTTCCAGATATTTTTCTACTCCATAGGCGGGCATCACAACAGTAAAAAATGGTTTATTCATTTCCTGTCAACTCCTCTATCAATTCAATAATCTTCTTGTAAGACTGAGGTCTGTCGAACTGCTCTTCTGCAATAGTTCTTGCTCTTTTTCCCATTTCAGTTCTTCCTGCTTCATCTTCGTAGAGTTTTTCAATGGCATCTGCCAAAACATTTACATCTTCCGGCATAATATTAATACCAAATCCATCCTGCTCCACTTTATTTCTAAACTCTGGACTCATACAGGTATTGATCATAGGTTTTCCTGCTGCCAGATAATCTCCGATTTTTGTTACGATACTCTGAGGCGCTTTCTTCACAAAAGAATTTACAAGTATATCGGATTTTGCCAGATATGCCGCCATCTTTGGATAAGGTGCATACCCTACAAATTCCACATTGGTACACTTCTGTTCCTTTGCCAGAGTTTCTAATTCCTCTTTTAAAGGTCCTCCTCCCAGGATTTTAATTTTTATCTGGCTCTTGCCACGATTTAAGAGTTCTTTTCCCGCCAGCACCATGGTTTTAATATCATAACTGGTTCCAATGGTTCCTGCATAAGAAACCCAGAATTCTCCCTCATTTTTGTTTATCTGTGGGTCATATTCTTCTACACCTGCATCAAATTCTGCGATTTCATTTCCCACATATACAGTCTTCTTCGGTACATTTAGCTTCTGATTCTTCAGCGGCCTGTCCCTGTATTCGTCTGAGGTACCAATAATTCCTGATACCAAAGAGTACACTTTCTCCGCATCTCTTAAAAGAGGGTAAAAGAGAACATCACTGATAACCGGTATATCCAATACCATTCGCATAGCTTCCGGCCATAAATCATTGACATCAGGAACAAAAGGAATGTCCTTTGATTTTGCATACTCTGCTGCCGCAAGGGCTACATCATTGGGAGGAATTTCGCAATAGATCAAATCATAATCCCCTTCTTTTTCCAAAAGCTGCCTCAGATTTTTTGCAGCAATACGATGACTTCTGATTCTACGCAGATCAATATTCTTCTTATATCCCGGCTCATAAATAAATTTCAAATTAAATTTATAGTTTTCTTTTTTTATTTCATCAAGATTCCTCTGGGCTTTCTCCCAATGCTGAAAGGTGGTAGTGATTAAATCTACCTGATATCCCGCATCAGACAGAAAATCTCCAATGTATCGAAAACGGCTGTATCCTTTTTCATTGTCGAGTTTCACACCCATAGATATTACTGCTATCTTTTTCATATTCATCTCCTGTTTATTTCAACACTGCCAGGGCTGTATCTATCATAACCTTAAAATCGCCCCAGATGCTAAATTCTATCAAATACTGCAAGTTATATTTCATCTTCTCTGGCAAAACATATTCCACATAGATTTCATCTGTACTTTTGTCTGTTGTCCGGCTATATTGATCTAAGATTTCATCTTCATCTTTATAAACAATACTGGTTCTGGAGGTAATTCCGGCCGGAAGTAAAAGTGTTGCCCTCATCTCCGGAGAATAGCTGTCTACATATTTCTGTACTTCCGGCCTTGTCCCTACAAAGCTCATATCTCCTGTAAGCACATTAAATAACTGCGGAAGTTCATCCAGACGGCATTTGCGAAGTTTATTTCCCATTCTGGTGATTCTGGAATCCTGTCCGGTGGTTACCAGTGGTCCCTTCTTATCCGCATCTGCCACCATAGTCCGGAACTTAAAAATACGATATTTTTTCCCGTACTGTGTCACTCTTTCCTGACGGTAAAAAACCGGCCCTTTGCTGTCCAGTTTAATGCATACTGCCAGTATGAGCATCACCGGTGACAAAAGAACGGTCAAAATAAATGCCAAAGCCACGTCCAAAAAACGTTTGGCCACAAGCGCCCCACGCTTTTTGGATAAATATTTATAATATTTTTTTACTTCTTCTTGTTTCATTTCCTGCGGAAGTGCATCCCAACGCTTTAACATGCTTACAGTTCCTTTACTATTTTTCTATAGGTTTCAATAATAAATTCCACCTGTTCATCTGTCAGACAAGTGTTAAGGGGCAACGTAATTTCATTCTGAAACATTTCATAGGCATTTGGATAATTTTTAATATCAAATCCCAGATTCCTATATGCAGTCATCATAGGAAGTGGTTTGTAATGCACATTTGTTGCAATCTCTGCCTCTGCCATCTTTACAATAACATCATTACACACTTCTCTGCTCTTTCCTATTAATCGTGTCAGATACAAATGACCACTGGAAGTATGATTTTCACCATAATGATCCAGAACTTCAATGTCTAATCCCTCAAATGCTTTATTATACTTCTCAATGATCTCTCGTCTTCTCTTTAAGACATCGGGGTATCTTCTTAATTGTACCAGCCCTATAGACGCCATAATATCCGTCATATTACATTTGTAATACGGTCCAGCAATATCATATTCCCAATTTCCAAGTTGTGTTTTTGCTAATGCGTCTTTGTTTTGTCCGTGGAGAGAGTAAAGCATATACTGTTTATAAATTTCTTCATCATCGATGCCTGGAATACTCTTCCAAACAGCAGCTCCGCCCTCCGCTGTTGTAAGGTTTTTTACAGCATGAAAAGAAAAACTGGTAAAGTCCGCAATTTCTCCCGCCATCTTTCCTTCTCTGGAAGCACCAAAAGCATGTGCTCCGTCAGCAAGGACAGCGATTCTCCCCATTACTTCCTGTATTTCATTACTTGCATGAAAAAGATTCTTTTTTTCCTCTGCAATTTGAAGTAATTCTCCATAATATGGATAAATAATTCCTGCCAAATCTACAGCAATGATTGCCTTCGTTTTTTCAGTTACTGCCTGACTGACTTTTTCCGGGTTCATATCATACGTTCCCGGAACTGTATCTACCAGAACAGGAGTCGCACCTACATGACAAATAACACTACATGATGCAGTATAAGTATAGGCACTGGTAATAACCTCATCGCCCGGTCCAACACCCAGAATCCGAAGGCTTAATTCCAAGCATGCTGTTGCAGAATTAAGGCACGCTGCTTTTGCAGTATGACAATACGCTGCAATTTCATTTTCGAATCTCTTTGTTTTTGGTCCTGTAGTAATCCAGCCACTTCGCAAAGTATCTGCCACTTCGGCAATCTCTTCTTCTGTGATGTCTGGTGGTGAAAATGGTACTTTCATAATCCTATAATCTCCCAATTTTCTCAATTCTTATTTTTATTATACCTTGTTTCTCTATAAAAGCAAGTTATGAACTGCCATTTTTATATCTTTATTTCTTAATATGGTAAGTCGGCACCATCTCTGTAACTTTCTCTTTGATGTGTGCATCATCCTGATAACATGCTTCTTTTAAATCTGCCAATTGCTGGAAGAACTCATCCTCATTCATTTCAATAGGCTTTCCGATATGGATTAGCTTATTGGCTGTTTCTTTCATACCTTCCTCCGCCATCAGAAGTTCTTCATACAGTTTTTCTCCCGGGCGGAGTCCTGTATATTCGATCTTAATATCCACATCCGGAGTATAACCAGATAGACGAATCAGATTTCTTGCCATATCATCAATTTTCACCGGTTCTCCCATTTCCAGGACAAAAATTTCTCCGCCCTTTGCATAAGCTCCTGCCTGAAGAACCAGGGAAACTGCTTCTGGAATGGTCATAAAGTAACGAATGATATTCTTGTCCGTAACTGTTACAGGACCGCCCTCTTCTATCTGTTTCTTAAACAACGGAATGACGCTTCCGTTACTTCCCAGTACATTTCCAAAGCGAACTGCAACAAACTCTGTATCAGAAATTTTATTAAAGCTCTGAACAATCATTTCACACAAACGCTTGGAAGCTCCCATGATGTTGGTAGGATTTACTGCCTTGTCTGTGGAAATCAGCACAAAACGTTTCACGCCATTTTCACTGGCAGCTTTTGCTGTTTTATACGTTCCAAACACGTTATTCTTGATTGCTTCGTTTGGGCTGTCCTCCATCAAAGGTACATGTTTATGAGCTGCTGCATGATAAACAATATCAGGATGATAAGACTCAAAAATACTATTCATACGGTGTGTATTCCGCACAGAACCAATCAATGTTACCAGATTCAACTCTGGATAATGACGCTGCAATTCTTGCTGGATTTCATAAGCATTATTTTCATAAATATCAAAAATAATCAACTGTTTTGGCTGGTAAGCAGCAATCTGACGGCATAACTCACTTCCGATAGAGCCGCCTCCGCCTGTCACCATAACCACTTTTCCCTTCACATATCCCATAATCTCATCAAGATTCACCTGAATCGGTTCTCTTCCAAGTAAATCTGTAATTTCCACGTCACGTAGTTTGCTTACATTCAGTTCTCCGTCAATAAGCTGGTACATGCCAGGTAAAGTTTTCAATTCACATCCTGACATTTTGCACATCTCCAAGATATCCTTTTTTTCTTCCAGTGGTGCTGATGGAATTGCCAGAATAATACTGTCTATTTTATATTTTTCTACGTTTTTCAGAATGGTAGACCTGTTTCCCACAATGGGAACTCCCTCTAAATAACGTCCTTCTTTATTACGGTCATCATCTACGACACAGCATATTTTCATAGCCAAATATTTACTGTCCACAATCTCTTTTATAATTGCTTTTCCGGCTTCTCCGGCACCAATGACCATAACCCGTTTCCATTTGTTCTGTCTGGAAAATTTCTGTTCTTTCACTTCTTTCAGATGACGTACAAACCGATAAGAGAACCTCAACCCACAAACCATCACAGTTTGTAAAATAATCTGAAAGAAAAAATAACTTCGTGGCATGGAGTACTGCAGCAAATACATCCCAGTAATCTGTACAAAAAAGGAAATGGCATTTGCAAGAAGCATATATCCAAATTCATGAACTCCAACAAACTTCCAAAGACTGTGGTACATTCTGCAAAAATAAAAGATAATCAATGTCACTATAATGTTGATTGGTAAATAGTGGCACAAATTTGATAAATATGGTATCTCTATTTGAGCATATGAAAAATCAAAACGTGCCAATAAAGCAAGCAATGATGAAACGATTATGATTGCAATATCAAACAGAGCCAAAAGCAATGCCCTTCTTACCCATTGCAGATCCAATAGACTCTCTTGATTTCTCTTCTGTCTTATCATGTTCTTTGTCCTTTCTTTATTTATACTCACAAATGGTTATATAATACTACTACTATTTTTCTCTACTTTCAAGCTGAAACCGATATTTTATATTCTGGTTATCCTCTATTTTTCTCCCAAATACCCCTTCAAAAACTCATAAATGGCCCCTTCCGTAGGCGGACATCCATCCAGATGATACTCAAATTTTCTGGTGCACTGGCCGATTCCCAGCTTCCCGGTCTTTCCACGGTATCCCTGACCAATGCAGATTTTATCCTGAAGCTGTCCCAGCAGCCCTTCTTCTTTTAACTTCTGTAAGGCTGGAAGCAGATAACCGTAGCATGCACTACAGGATTCCACTTCTTCTACTGCATCTGCCAATTCCACTACTTTTCGTTCTTTTGGTGTACAGATTCCCTTTTCCGGTTGGTTTAATTCTCGGAATTCAGCCAGTTCCCAGTCTCCCAGTCCTGCCCCCAGTTCTTCTGCCATCTTGATATAAGGTACTTCTTCTACGTCGTAGTCCATAAGATGGCACACAAATGCATCGCACAGAACCGGGTCTGTAGCTGCCATGATTCGGTTCATGACCACAGGATTACCCCCGTCTTCGAAGTCCCAGTCTCCACAGATATTGTCTACCACAATGAAGTCCTGATGAAGTCTGGCTGCCAGGTGTGCGATTGGTTTGTGAAGTCCCATGGCATGGAAATGTCGTTTTTCCGTGTTTGGGATCAACCCTTTCATATTTTTAAGAGCACAGGTGATTTTCGTCTGACAGTGACCTTTCATTACCGGCACGTTAATCAGAAAATCCAGTTTCATAGCTTCGTCGCAGATTTTCAGATCCAGACCTGCACAGTCGTAGGTTTCATAGGAATCTTTCTGCATGTCCAGGAAATCCACCTGATAGTTTCTGGACAAGTCATAATATCCACAGAGCTCCGCTGCTTCTGCTGTCTTATCCCCCACCCAGGAGCCTTCCAGCATCACCAGATTGAAAAATCCGTGTTCCTGAAGGTATTCGATAATTCCCGCCACGATTTCCGGGTGTGTAGTGGCACCCCAGGAAGCTTCAGAAGGAGATACCAGATTGGGTTTGATACCAATCCGGCAATCTTTATCCGGGATTTGCTCTGCCAGATTCGCTTCTTTCAACAAGGTTTTTGTCATTTCTTTATACTCTGTGCCGTAAATGGCTAATATTTCTGTATTGTTCATGTTCTTTCAAGTTATCCTTTCAAGCTGCAATTTGCCTAGTTTCTCATACTTTTTATTCTATCCCATCCTCCGTCTAAATACAATCAATTTTTCCTTGCTTCTCTTTTGCATAACAGCTATACTCATTAATGTAACAAATGAAAATCATATGGAGGAATTTATGAAAACAAAAGATTCTAATCCTGCAAGCATCAGCAACATCTATAAACTGGATGGAAAGGTACCTGTTGCAAAGGCAATTCCTTTTGGTATCCAGCATATTTTAGCGATGTTTGTATCGAACCTGACTCCGATTATCCTAATTGCCGGGGCTTCAGGCCTGGATCAGGCAAAAACGGCACTCCTGCTGCAAAATGCTATGTTTATTGCAGGAATCGCAACTTTAATCCAGCTTTACCCAATCTGGCGGATTGGTTCCGGCCTTCCTATTGTTATGGGTGTCAGCTTTACTTTTGTAACGATTTTAACCTATGTAGGAGGAACTTACGGTTATGGTTCAGTAATTGGTGCTGTGCTCATAGGCGGTATTATGGAAGGAACCTTAGGGCTTCTTGCAAAATACTGGCGTAAGATCATCACTCCTGTAGTCGCCGCTTCTGTAGTTACTACTATCGGATATTCTCTTCTTACGGTAGGTATCCGCTCTTTTGGTGGTGGTTATACTGAAGATTTTGGTTCTCCCCAAAACCTGCTTCTTGGCTCTGTCACATTGATTGCCTGTCTTTTATTTAATATTTTTGCTAAATCTTTCTGGAAACAGCTTTCTGTTCTGTTTGGATTGATTGTGGGCTATATTTTGGCAGCTTTTATGGGCGTAGTTGATTTTTCCGGTATCCTGGAGGGTGGTTTCCTTTCCCTTCCTGCTTTTGTGCCGGTTATGCCTGAATTACATATCGGAGCAATCGTATCGGTAGCAATTATTTTCCTGGTTTCTGCTGCGGAGACCATTGGTGATACTTCTGCTCTTTGTGCCACAGGGCTGAACCGGAGTGTAACAGAAAAAGAAATCTCCGGATCTCTTGCCTGCGATGGTTTTGCAAGTACCATCTCCGGTCTCTTTGGATGTCCGCCTGTTACTTCCTTCAGCCAGAACGTGGGTCTTGTGACCATGACTAAGGTTGTAAACCGTTTTGCAATCATGACAGGAGCTGTCTGTATGATTCTTGCCGGGCTTTTCCCACCTATCGGAGCATTTTTCTCTTCCCTGCCAGATGCTGTGCTTGGAGGCTGTACTATCATGATGTTCGGCTCTATCATGGTCAGCGGTGTACAGATGCTGGCAAGAGCAGGCTTTAATCAGAGAAATACTACCATTACAGCTCTGGCTCTCTGTGTGGGTATTGGAACAACCTCAGCTACAGAAGCTGATATCTGGCATATTTTCCCACAGCTTGTACAAGACGTTTTCGGTGGAAACTGTGTTGCTGTTGTCTTTGTAGTGGCAATTCTTCTGGACTTACTGCTGCCAAAAGACATGGAAATTCATCAAGTATAAACATAAAAATCCTGTATGGAAATTCTGTATTTATGAATCTCCACACAGGATTTTTTATTGCCAGAAAAGGCATTGTAATGTTAAGAAAAAACAGCCCACCTTGGCCGTTCAGACCATAGATAGGCTAAATTTCATAATCTTTCCATACCAGTCTACTTTTTTGTGACTCGAATAGGCTGAATTGCATGATTTTCTCATATAAGCCTGCTTTTTCCCAACCTAAGTAGGCTAAATTTTTAGATTTCCTCTTTTCAACTTACTTTCCGCTCTTAAAATATAGGTGGGATTTATTAAATCTTTCCTGGCAGCCTATTCGTCTCTTAAACTAGTAGGTCAAATTCAAAGATGTCTTAAAATCCACCTATTCATGCCCGAAAATTGTAGGCTAAAAATCATAAAACAATACTTTTAACCAATATGTTTCTTTCCTGACAAGAACAATATTATTCCTACCGAAAGGATTCCTAAAACTGCCCACACAGCCAGATTGGTTTCATCTTCTGTTTTCACACTTGCTTCTTTTGTATCTTCTTTTTTTCCAGCATCCTTAGAATCCGGCGTTTCTGGATTTTGCACTTCTTCACCGGTAATATTCTGATTTTGCACTGGCTGGTTTCCTTCCTGCACCACTTGCTGATGTGCATCTGTGTCTTGTGGCGGAGTTTCAGGTGCTTGTGGCTCCTCTTGCTGCGGCATTTCAGGATTCTGTTCCTGTGGTGTTTCCGGCACCTGCGGCTCCTCTTGCTGTGGCATTTCAGGTGGTTCCGTTTCTGGCTTCTGCTCCTGTGCTTCTATGATGACTGCCACTGCATCTGCTGTCTGGCTTGCATCTTCTTTTAAGGCAGCCCGTATAATGATTTTATCAGAAATCTCTTCTTTTCCTACAGCCAGCAATCCGTCATTACTGATTGTAGTATCCTGACTCTTATTTCCAATAACTTCCCATATCAACTCAGGCATGGTACCTGTTTTGCTCCTTACTTCCGCACCGAACTGCTGTGTACTGCCCCGCTGCACTTCTACTGCCTCCGGGGTCACAAAGAGTGTCACCTGCTGGATTTCCGGAGTTTCCTCCTGTGGCTGGCTCCCGCTTTCTGGCGGTGTAGTTTCGTTTTCCGGTGGTGTAATCTCAGTCTCTGGGGGCACAATTTCACTCTCAGATTTTTGGTGTACAATCGTAAGATAATCTTCTGACATGTAACTATACATGGTATCAAAGTTATATTTTCCGCTGCTTTTCACAATTTCTGTTCTCTGCTCATTGAGAACAGCATCGCTTTGTATTTCATAAAAATGATTGACTGGTTCTGGATTTCTCACAAGCACTACATAATTTGCTGCTTTTCCTGTTTTATAGAGGGATTTGGAAGAAGTATCACTTTCTTTCCTTACATTCACAGATATGTGCTCTTTAGGAATGATTTCTTTTGCCGCCAGGGTGTAGGCCCCTGCATCTTTTTCCCCCATAATGTTGTCCAGACGCCATACAATATTTGCTGCTTTTTCTCCCCAGTAAGGATCTGACGCGTATTTCACGTTGAGTCCACTGGCTTTATTGCCCAGGAATCCTCCATTGTAACGGTAATCCTTAGGATACAGGTATCCTCTTGACATCCATCCATTGGCAAAGTCCTCGATACAGGCAGCAATGCTTCCATACTTATTGGCATTTGCTCCCGGATCAGAATCTGTTGCATTTAATCCAAAAAGATTATTTTTTTGCTTGCAAATGGTACTCTGTCCCCAGTTGCTTTCATTTGCTGCAATCCCGGTCATCAGAAGTGCATGGACTCCATAGGTGTTTTGTTTATCCACAAAAAACTTTCCAGTATCCTTCATTTTGGAATCTTTTTTCACGGTCTTTTCCAGTATTTCATCTAATTCTTCCCCTGTATAGGCAGACTGGCTCCGCATGGGAAGATATTGGAAATAATTGTAATATGGCTGCTCTGGATTTACTGACTGGGTTCTCTGGTCATTTCTATAATCCGATACCATAACTCCATAATCTGTATAAAAATAATGACCATCATAGCTGTAGTAAAGAGTCCCTGGTTCCAGGTAGGCCGGTGCAGGTCCATTGTTCAGGCTGGTGGCATATCCTGGTGTTGTCATATCCTGTACAATATGGTGCATCAATTTTCCGTCTTTTACTTCATAGCAGCTTACAGCCTTTGCCTGGGACAAGTTTACCACCTGTACTTCATCTTCTTTTACCCAGCCCACAACACCGGAAAGCATGAACTTGTATTTTCCATTTGCATATCCCAAATATACAGCATCTGCACCGTAAGCCCCGTTGGTATAACCTGGCTTGGCAGTTTCCTGCTCAATATACTCGGTAACTGCATTGTTTTTTGTGCGGAAATTCACCACCTGGGGTTCCCCTTTTCTGGTCTTGTCCGGTCCTGCCGGATTTTCAATTAATTTTGCAGAGCTGTCCACCTTTTTCATGTTTCCTTCTTCATCCATAGAAGTGATACTTTCCTCTGCTCCATAAACCGCAACAGGCTCGCCCATATTCCACACTCCTAAAAGCCCAATTCCAAATGCCAGCAAAAGTGCGTGGATTTTTCTATTCTTCTTTTGTTTCTTTTCTCTCATTCTATTGATTTCCTCTATCCTTTTTATCACTCGTATCTCTTTTGCATTTTTTAATGTAACATATCCTTAATATATTTTCAAGAAATCCTCCTGTATTTCCCAGATACAAATCTAGTATCAAAATTATCCATTTCGTTTATCTATCTAATTCATTAACAACTCATTAATTTTCTAACAATTTAAACTATCCTATATCATTTACTGCAAATATCTGGTATAATATAAATGATAAAATATGTCAGTTCAATATTTCTACTGTATGTCCGAGGGATATCAGTAAATAGAAACGAGGTGAATAAGTATGAGGAAACATATCAAAAAAATGCTAGCTCTTTTCCTGGCTTTCTTATTAGCCGGATTTTCTAGCGGATTCTCTCCCCAGCAGGTTTTCGCACAGACCACAGACAAGCCAAAAGAACCTGCTGTAGTGGAAAAAACAACCACCAGTATCACATTAAAAACAGAAAATGACCTTGAATACGCAATTCAGACCGAAAAATCAGATGCCAATGGGGAGGCAGAACAAACTTCCCAGGAAACTGATGGAGTGAAAACCACGATTTGGACATGGGCTAAGGAAGAACAGTATAACCGTGATAGCCAAACTGTTATCTTCCAGGCGCTGAAAGCAGGAACCACTTATAACTTTACGTACCGTCAGAAAGGCAGTACCACTAAAGAGGAAGAGCTTCCTGTTTTCACATTCTCCACAACCGCAGAGAAAGAAAATATCCCGGAAGCTCCAGGAAAGAAACCTGCTGATACTCCTCCAAAAGAAGAAAATTCTGCACCAGTAGACACAAAACCTCAGAATACGGATCCTACATCGCAAGATACAAAACCTCAGGATACAGTTCCTGCCCCGCAAGATACAAAGCCTCAGGATACGGTTCCTGCCCCGCAAGATACAAAGCCTCAGGATACGGTCTCTGTTCCAACAGATCAAAAACCTCTGGATGAATCTGGAAACGGCAGTTCCTCCGCAACCACCGAAGAACCTCCAAAGAGTACGGATTCTTCCGATACACAGGCACCTAAAGACCCGAAACCGGCTCCACAGCCTCTGACGCCTCCAGACGTACCTAAGGTAAAAGAGTTCACAGATACAAAAATCCAATTGGTTACAGTTGGAAATCATGAATATGCCATGATTCTGGACGGCCAGGAGCTTAACTGGCAAACCTCTGGTACCTTTGAAAATCTGAAACCTTCCACTGATTATTCTTTTGTAGCAAAAGTTACCAAGGAAAATCAGACCAGCGACTCCAGTAAAGCTTTGAAAGTCCGTACAAAAGCTTCTGCTGCGAAAGCACCTGCAGCACCAGGATTATCTGGAAGAAGCCAGACCTCTATCATCTTGAAAGCACAAGATTCCTTAGAATATGCAATCTCTACAGACGGTGCTTCCTGGAAATGGCAAAACAGCAATACATTCAACAATTTGTCCGCTAATACTTCCTATCAATTTATAGCCAGGGAAAAATTTGACCCAGATCAAGCTATGCCAAGCAAGGAAAGTTCCATTGCAACATTTAAAACTTACATTGCTTTTGATGGAAAAATAGACGGGATTACTCCAAACGGAACGTATTATCGTGATACCAAACTGACGGCATCTGCAATTGGTACAGGTATGAACCAGACATCTCCTGGCACCTGGGATTCCCGCTGGATTCCTAAAAACTGGAGCTGGAACGAAAAGGATTTCCGTACATGGGATGCTGCTCCTTACAATGTAACATTTGTTCTGGATAAGATAGGTGACTACAAACTAACGGTAGGATATGAATTACAAGAATATACCTCCGGCTCCTGGAAAGGTACCGGCCAGACGAAATCTGTCAGCGTATCCTTCAAGGCTGTTGTTCCTGTTTACACAATCAAAGCATCCTCTGACAAATACGGAAAAATCAGCCCTTCCGGAACCATCGAAGTAAAAGAAGGTACTAATACAGAATTTACCTTTACTCCAAACAAGGAATATAAAATTTCGAAAGTGCTGGTAGACGATAAAGAAGTTACTGTAAAAGACAACAAATATACCATTTCCGATATCAAAGCGAATCATACGATTTCTGTATCCTTTGAACGGATTGATGGCCGTGAAATTCCCAAAACAGGAGATGAAAGCCCTCTGATCGTCTATTTCATTCTCCTGATAGCTGCCGGTGTGATTCTTCTCTTTGCAGCAAAGAAACATTTAAACAAGACCCGTAGATAAGATATACTTTCAGCCAGGATAGAAAATGTAACAAAACATTTCCTATCCTGGCTGATTTAAAAATACACTTTATTTCCTGTTTTCTGACTTTCTGAGTTCTTCAACCATTTCTCCTGAAACAGTTTTAACTCTGATATTAAAATCTCAAATTCTAAACAGTCTGTGCCTTGCTCATTCAGCTTATCCCTTAACTGCACCTGCTGCAACACCTTTAATAATATGTTTCTGACAGGACAGATAAAAAATAATCACTGGAATAACTGCAAGAATCAATGCAGCCATTATAGCTCCCATATCAACTCTTCCATAACTTCCTTTCATATACTGAATCGCAATAGAAATAGTTTTATATTTATTCAAATCCAATACTAAATATGGAAGCAAGAAATCATTCCAAATCCACATAGTCTCTAAAATTCCTACAGAAATATATGTTGGCTTCATTATCGGAAGTACAACTGAGAAAAATGTACGAAGTGGATTACAGCCATCTATCATTGCAGCTTCTTCAATCTCTAATGGAATCGATTTTACAAAACCGCAAAACATGAAAACAGCAAGCCCTGCACCAAATCCCAAATAAATAATTATAATTCCCCAAGGAGTATTTAATCCTGTTCTGTCTGCCACCAGTGACAGTGTAAACATAACCATCTGAAATGGTACAACCATGGAAAACACACAGAGAAGGTATAATCCTGTTGTAAATGCAGATTTTATCCGGGTAACGTACCATGCACACATAGATGTGCAGATAAGAATCACCACTACTGACCCAATAGTTATAAACAAAGTCCAGCCCACAGCTTTCAATAAATCATATTTGTCAATTGCTGTTATATAATTTCCAAGACCATTCCAAGTTTTCTCATCCGGCAAAGAAAATGGTTGTTTATTAATAAACACTTTCTTTTTGAAAGAGTTCATTAACACAATCAAAATAGGTGCAATGTACACTAAGCCCAAAATTGTGAACACACAAGTTCCAATCGTACTCCATTTTTTCTTGTTTTTCATTTACTGCTGCACCTCCTTGGATCGCGTTGCTCTCAACTGAATCATTCCAATCCCCACAACAAGAATAAAGAACAATACCGCTTTTGCCTGTCCAACGCCTTCCCAGCCGGTTCTTCCATAGAATGTATTGAAGATATTCAATGCCATCATTTCTGACATCTTAGCTGGTTCTCCTGCTGTCAGTGACAAGTTCTGGTCAAATAACTTAAATCCATTTGTAATGGACAGGAACATACAGATAGTAATAGATGGCATCATCATCGGAATTGTCACTTTGAACAGCCGCTGAATTCCAGATGCGCCGTCAATCTGTGCTGCCTCCAGCACATCACCAGGAATTGATTGCAGGCCCGCAATATAAATAATCATCATATATCCAATCTGCTGCCAGCTAACCAGTATAATCATTCCCCAGAATCCATACCATTCATTCAGCCCCAGAGCTGTTTCAAACTTTGCCAAAACACCATTAAAAATTAACTGCCAGATATAACCCAGCACGATACCTCCAATCAGGTTTGGCATAAAAAAAATGGTACGGAACAAATTTGTTCCTCTCATTTTCTGTGTCAGTGCCAGTGCTAATGCAAATGCAATTACATTGATCACAACAAGTGAAACAATTGCGAACAATGCCGTAAACCAAAATGAATGTCGAAATACGCTATCCTTCAATGCCTCTACATAGTTTGATAATCCGACAAATTTCGCATCTGTCACTGTTGTAAATTTACAAAATGACAATCCGACTCCCATAAGAAATGGAGCGATAAATCCAAGAATAAATGCACACAATGTAGGCAGCACAAAAATCGGCATATAACGTTTTATGGCTTTTTCCATAAAATCGCCCTCCTTCTTTCTTCAAAAAACGGTGGGTACTTTTTCATTCCCCACCGTATCATATTTCCTTTAAAAACAATTCCTTTTTTTATTTTGTAGCCTCAGACTCTGTTTTCCATCCATCTACAAATGCACTTACTACTGCTTCCCAGTTTGCATCTGTCTGATCTGCCGCATAAGCTGTCAGAGCAGAACCAACTCCATTTTTCCACTCTTCTGAAGGCATTGTTGAAAATACCCATGTTACAGGTGTTTTTCCGTCTGCAAGATATTTATTTGCTTCATTAACAAGCACATTTTCAGATTCCAGATTAGATTTGAATGGAATGACAAATCCCATATCCTTGCACATTGCCTCTACACCTTCATCAGAAGTTACACACCAGTTCATAAAATCCAATGTTGCCTGGACATCTTCCTCGGAAGCCTTTGCATTTACACACCAATAGTTCTCTGTGCCTGTGCATACACCCTGCTCTTCTTCTCCTTCTACACCGATATAAATAGGAAGAACTCCAAGATTTTCATCGCCAACATCTGCAACGTTGTTATATTCCCATGTTCCGTTCTGATAAAATACTGCTTCTTCTGTTACAAAATCTGCTGTTGCATCGTCTGCTGTCTTTGTAGAGATTTCAGATGGCTTGCAGGTTGCATTATTTACATACAAATCCCATACCTGACGATAATTATCTAAGTAAGTTCCCTTAATTGCGTCTGTTTTGTCAATTCCATCTTCTTTGTATTCATAGTAAATTGGAAGATTTGACAGATGTGTCTTAAATCTCCAATCAGAAGAGGAATCCATTCCAGCAGATGTAAATGCTGAGAAGCCAAGCTCATCTTTTCTTGCTGTGATATCCTCTACTACCTTCTTGAAGCTTTCAAAACCTGTAATATCTTCTGCTGAATATCCTGCTTTCTCAAGCAAAGCCTTGTTATAAATAATTCCATAGTTCTCGATGACATAGGCGATACCTGCCATTTTTTCTCCGTCCATCAATGCAAAGCTATCATCTGTAAGCTCTCCTACGATCTCGGAACCAGACAGATCATAACAATAATCTTTCCAGCTTGCCAGCCCTACCGGACCATTCACCTGGAATAATGTCGGTGCCTCTGTTTTTGCCATTTCAGATTTCAATGTTTTCTCATATTCTCCAGAAGCTGCTGTCAGAACAGTCACCGGTACTCCGGTTTCTTCTGTATAAGTTTCAGCCAATTCTTGCCAGTATTCATCAGCCTCTGGTTTGAAATTCAGATAATAAACCTTTCCTTTTGCTTCTTTTTTCTCCTCTGTTTCTTTAGGTTCAGAAGAACCTCCACAGCCTGAAATCATACTGCCTGCCATAGTTGCTGCTAACAAAATAGAAACCACTTTACGCTTTTTCATAATACTACACTCACCTTTCCGAAACTTTAATATTTCCTTTGTTATGTAGATATCATACCAGTATTTTCCTAAATTATTTAGCAAAAGAAAAACTTATACTATCAAAAATCATACCATTTCATTACTATTGTTCGTCCAAAAATTGGCGGATACTGTCATCCTCCTTCCTTGTAAACTCTTCCGCGCTGATTTTCCCCTGTGCCAGCTTAGGCAGTTCTTCTCCTAGGGTTTTTTCTTGAAGAATCGAATTCCATTTCACCTGATAATTTGGAACAATTTCTGGTTCTCCCTCATAGGCTTCCAGATAATCCTTCTCCACCGGCAGCAGTCTGTTGCGATCTCCAGAAAACAATTTTTCTTTTTCTTCCTGGTTCTTCTGCGTCCGGAACTTCAAAAATTCCAATGCTCCCTCCTTAATTTCTTCACTATAATCTGCTATAACCGCCCAGCCAAAGGTTTCCGGTGAAGAAATCAATTTATTCCCCGGAAATGCAGAAAAACGTACTTTTGTTTCATATTCTTCCGGTATCTGAGCAATCATCCAATACCCGTTCGGAACCATCGCTGCCTTTCCAGAGAAAAAATTGGAATAAGCAGTATCAAAATCTGCATACAACGCATCTTCCGTTGTATAAGAAAACAAACGTTCCAAGGTTTGTGCCATCCGGATTCCCTCTGTATTCTGATAGCTACCCGGATATAATTCTTTCATAAAATTCAGACCAGCTTCTGTTTCCGCCACTTCTGCTGTTGCAAATAGCATCGGTGCCCATGCAGTTCCCTCTGTATGCAATGCTAATGGTGTAATTTCATGTGCCTTTAATGTATCGCAGCATTCCCAAAATTCTTCCCATGTCTTCGGAAAGGAAGTGATGCCTGCCTGTGCAAACAATTCTTCGTTCCAGAATACACCAGAACATGAAAATGCAGCCGTACTAAGCGGCGCCAGATACATCTTTCCATTTGGCTCACTGCAAGCCTCCATTACAACCGGTTCAATCATTTCGCTCCATTCTTCATCGTTCTTGATATCAGAGGAAACTTCTTCCAATCGTCCATCTTGGATCATCATACGATAGAATGACGGGAGCAGGCGGATATCTGTTACCACGGCCGGAAGTGTATCTGTCACATTCTGCCGCTTCAAATTCTGTCTGTAGTCTTCTTCTGTTTCCATAATCCATTCCACGTCTACTTGTAAATGACCCTTATATTCTTCATTAAACGCTTTAATCACGGTCTCTTCATTTTTCTTTCCCGTAGACGGATTCACCGTCAGTACCATAGGTATTTTCACAATCTCCTGTTTTTCTACCTGCTGCTCTTCCTGTTTCCTGCACCCGGCTGTCATCCCTGCCATAAGACAGCATATAACCAGAACTGCCAGATTTCTTTTCTTCCTTTTTCTATGTTCTTGCATCTTCCTATCTGCCTCCTTCCGGTATCTGAATGATACATGTAGTTCCTTCTGCATTTGTTTCATAGCAGAATCGAATCTTTTCACCGTATTTCAGCCGCAGTCTCGTCACAATATTAAAAATACCATACCCTTTTTCTCTGTCTGGGAAGCATTCTCGTAGTGCTGCCAGCGAATGTCCATTCAAGGCATTAATTTTTTCGCATACTTCCTCTTTCATTGGCATTCCGCTGTTATAAACTTCCAGATATAAAAATCCATTTTCTTCCCTCACACTAATGTGAATGATTCCCCCTTCAAAAATATCACAAAATCCATACTTAATCGCATTTTCCACCAGGGGCTGTAAAATCAGCTTTAATACCCATGTATTTTCTGCATCCACCTGACAATCCACGGTATAAGAAAAAAGATTTTCATTGCGAATCTGTTGTATTTCCATATAACTCTTAACGTTTTCCAACTCATCCGCAACGGTTACTATGTCGTTTCCTTTACTCAGAGATAATCTCAGATATTTAGATAATGCCTGTATCATCCGCATGGTTGTTTCTTCTTTATTAATACGAGCCAGCATATAAATTGTATCCAACGTATTATACAAAAAATGAGGATTAATCTGATTGATTAGCATATTCAGTTCACTGGTT
Source organism: uncultured Blautia sp. (assembly GCA_900556555.1). Taxonomy (GTDB): domain Bacteria; phylum Bacillota; class Clostridia; order Lachnospirales; family Lachnospiraceae; genus Blautia. The sequence continues at coordinate 5,227 of USPF01000035.1, read as the reverse complement.
CTCAGTTCTTTTTCCTGTGTTTTAATTTCTGAAAGAAGTGCTTCTATATTACTCAGCATCTCATTGTAAGAATGTCCAATCTGATCCAGCTCTGTATTCGTATGAAGTTCACGGATTCTTTGAAAATCATTGCCATCAAATCCCGTCATAGCACGATTAAGAATCTGAATCGGCTTGGTAAACCGTTCCGAAAAATAAAGGCTCAGAAATACCGCCACAAGCAATACAACCAGGTAAATTCCGGCCAATCCCAGCATAATCTGCTTCAGCCCTTCATTTAACACCTGCTTCGGAACAAAAGAAAACACAGTAAATCCACTCTCCCCCTGACGGTAAGCTGATAAAATACCTCCTTTTATCCTCTCACCACTCAAAATCATTCCTTTTGCATTCTTTTGCCCAAGCAACTCCAGAAGTTTTTCTTTTTCTATTTCAGATTGTTTTTCTTCTTTAATATTGGAAAAACAAAGATTTCCCTTTTCATCAATAATTCCTATCGTTGTTCTGCCAATCAGTTCCTGATTCGCCCGCATCGTTTTTTTTAAAAACTCCGGACTCATTTTAAAGAACATCATTCCAGGTTCATGAGCATATTCAAGACTATGGACATACCTTCCAATAAACAATGCCTTCTCACCTGTTCCAAACAACGTATCTTTCGTCCAAAACCAAGTTGTTTTACTATATTCCTCTCCTAAAAATGACTCAAATCCGCTTTCCTGGACATTTTCATAGGAAATATATGAATATGAACGCCCGTAAACATTCCTTTTATTATCTACATAACAGTAATCTGCCACCTGATCCATATCAATATAAGCAAAATATTTTCCAAGTGCAATGGCATTGACCTCTTCTTCCCCACCTTTATGAAGCGTCTTCTGTACATCTTCATATAAAATACACTCTTCCATTACTTCATCGCTCTTCTGATACAGACTATCCAGTGCAATCCCCATTCGTTCTGTCATAAATTCATATTTTCCACTAATATTCTCGGTTACACTAGTCCGTACATAAATCCAAATTCCAACGCAAGAAAGTGCAAGTGCCAAAATTAGAAGCACCGCTGTATATTTTAAATATTTTTTTCGAATTCCGGAAATTTTCTTTTTCATCTCTCATATTCCTTTTTGTATTCACTTGGTATCACCCCTGTATGCTGTTTAAACACATGAGAAAAGTATGAAGGATTGTTGATTCCCACCTGATTGCAAATATTCCCAATACTCTCCTCACCTTTTTCCAACAATTGTTTTGCTTTCTCGATTCTCTGCTTTAACAAATACTGCTTAAATGTCATATGAAATGTATTTTTAAATACTCTTCCAAAATATACCGGGTTCAGATACACATGCGATGCGACCGATACAATCGACAGTTCCTCATCATTCAGATGTTCTTCTATATACGCTACTGCTACAGACATATATTCTTTAAAATACTTTATCTCTTCCTTCTGCAAATGTTCCCGCCGGTTTATAATTACACTGCACAAAATTTTATAGCAGACATCTACTGTTCTTGCTGCATTCAAATTACAAATATTCGAATAATAATTTTGAAACTGTTCTTTTAGATTTTCTTCAATTCCATGAGAATCCTGTAACATTAGTTCTACACGCAGCATTACCTTGTGCATATACTGACACTGTAATTCCTCTTCTCCCGGAAGGCTGTAAATAAATTGAATAAATGCCTCCTTCAATTCCTGCAAATTATTTTTTCTAACTGCATTCAAAATCAAAAGCTCTACATCCGAAGAATAGCCCTGCCCCATTCGCTCTTCCATCTCTTCCGAAATGGTAAACGCACTTGCCCCTGATGCACTGGCTAGACCGAATAACTTCTGTGCCTCTTCCCAGCTCCTTTTGATTCCTATGATTCCCTTATATGGTTTCGATATTGCTGCTATAATAGGACTTTGTTCTTCTTTCTTTGCATTCTCCAAGATAGATTTTAATTCTTTTACTGTTACATTTTCTTTTGTCTTGACAAGAAAAACTCCATTTCCGTCTTCTCCTTCAAATCTCCAGTAAGAATATCTTTTTTCTATAATTTCTTCCAAGTTTTTCAACACAGCAAATCTGGATGCCTCGTATTCCAGAGAATTTGTGATTTTATAAGTCAAATCAATGTCTACGCATACCGTAATAAAACGGTCTGTTTCCTCCAATACATTACCAATTGTATCAAATACTTCCTTAACTTTCTCTTCCGGGATTCTATTTTGAACATATTTTTGCACTACCATTTGCAAAAAACTTGTTGCATCTTTCTTTAGAAACTTCTCCCAGTTTTCATACCGTTCTTCATGTTTTAACTGTTTCATACAGGTTTGGTATGCACCCTGCATGGTTTCCTGCAATTTTTCTTCTTCTACAGGCTTCAGAAGATATGCATATGCCCCCAGTTCACAGGCCTGTTGTGCGTATTCGAAATCTCGATAAGCACTCAGCACAATAAACAGACAATTCAATCCTGCCTTTTGAATTGTTTTCATCACCATTAGCCCTGTAATCTGTTTCATGCGGATATCTGTCAAAACAACATGTGGCCGCACCTTCTGTATCACATCAATTGCTTGTTTCCCACTCTGTGCAGTACCAACTACTTCAAACCCCATTTCCTTCCAGTCGTATGTATGTAATAATCCTTGTAGCAGAATTGCTTCATCATCAACAATTACAAGTTTTAACAATTTCATAGTTCTTCCTTCTCCCGATTTTTATTTTCCATCCTAGAATCTTTTTTCATTATACATCATAAATGTTATCTCATCACTCCCATTAAGAAAAACCCCTTACGCTTTCATTGCGTAAGGGGTTCTATTATTGAAACTAACTAAGTTCCTGCACCTGTTATCTACGGTGTATTACTTTTCAGCGATAGCTGCCTGTGCTGCTGCCAGTCTTGCGATTGGCACACGGAATGGTGAGCAGGATACATAGTCAAGACCAAGTTTGTTGCAGAATTCTACAGAACTTGGATCTCCACCGTGCTCTCCACAGATACCGATGTGAAGGTTTGGATTAACTGGTTTACCTAATGTAATAGCCATATCCATTAATTTACCAACACCTGTCTGATCCAATTTTGCAAATGGATCATTCTCGAAGATTTTTGCATCGTAGTATGCATCTAAGAATTTACCAGCATCATCACGGGAGAATCCGAATGTCATCTGTGTTAAGTCGTTTGTACCGAAGCAGAAGAAGTCAGCTTCTTTTGCGATTTCATCAGCTGTAAGAGCAGCTCTTGGAATCTCGATCATAGTACCAACTTCATATTTCAGTTCGATACCAGATGCAGCGATTTCAGCGTCTGCTGTTTCAACTACGAAATTCTTAACGTATTTTAACTCTTTGATTTCTCCAACAAGTGGAATCATGATTTCTGGTTTAACTGTCCAATCTGGGTGAGCTTTCTGTACATTGATAGCTGCACGGATAACGGCTTTTGTCTGCATCTTAGCAATTTCTGGGTAAGTAACTGCAAGACGGCATCCACGATGTCCCATCATTGGGTTAAACTCATGAAGAGAGTCGATGATTGCTTTAATCTGTTCAACTGTTTTGCCCTGAGCATCTGCTAATTTCTTGATATCTTCTTCTGTTGTAGGAACGAACTCATGTAATGGTGGATCCAGGAAACGAATAGTAACTGGGTTACCTTCAAGAGCTTCGTATAATTTTTCGAAATCTCCCTGCTGTTCCGGAAGGATTTTCTCAAGAGCAGCTTCTCTTTCTTCTACTGTTTCAGAACAGATCATTTCACGGAATGCATCGATTCTGTCACCTTCGAAGAACATATGCTCTGTACGGCAAAGTCCGATACCTTCTGCACCTAACTCACGAGCTTTTTTAGCATCAGCAGGTGTATCAGCGTTTGTACGAACTTTCATTGTTCTGTATTTGTCAGCCCATCCCATGATTCTTCCGAATTCACCAGCGATTGTAGCATCAACTGTTGGGATGATACCATCATAAATAGCTCCTGTAGAACCATCTAAGGAGATGCTGTCTCCTTCATGGAATTCTTTACCAGCTAATGTGAATTTCTTGTTTGCTTCGTCCATTGTGATATCTCCACAACCGGATACACAGCATGTTCCCATACCACGAGCAACTACTGCTGCGTGAGATGTCATACCACCACGAACTGTCAGGATACCCTGAGCACTCTTCATACCAGTGATATCTTCTGGAGATGTTTCCAGACGAACTAAGATAACTTTTTCTCCCCTTGCAGCCCATGCTACAGCATCATCTGCTGTGAACACGATCTTACCGCAAGCAGCTCCCGGAGATGCTCCAAGTGCTTTAGACATTGGTGTAGCAGCTTTTAATGCAGCAGCATCGAACTGTGGATGAAGCAGAGTATCCAGGTTACGTGGATCGATCATAGCAACTGCTTCTTCTTCTGTTCTCATTCCTTCGTCTACAAGATCACAAGCAATCTTCAGAGCAGCCTGAGCTGTTCTCTTACCATTACGTGTCTGCAGCATGTACAGTTTACCATGTTCAACAGTAAACTCCATATCCTGCATATCTCTATAGTGTTTTTCAAGAGTATTGCAAACTTCTTTGAACTGTGCGAATGCTTCTGGGAATTTTTCTTCCATTTCGGAAATGTGCATTGGTGTACGAACACCAGCAACAACGTCTTCACCCTGAGCGTTTGTCAGGAATTCTCCGAACAGACCATTTTCACCTGTAGCTGGGTCACGAGTAAATGCAACACCTGTACCACAGTCATCACCCATGTTACCGAATGCCATCATCTGTACGTTAACAGCTGTTCCCCAAGAATATGGGATATCGTTGTCACGACGGTAAACGTTAGCACGTGGGTTGTCCCAAGAACGGAATACAGCTTTTACTGCTCCCATTAACTGTTCTTTTGCATCTGCTGGGAAGTCTACGCCGATTTTTTCTTTGTATTCAGCTTTGAACTGTCCAGCAAGTTCTTTCAGGTCTTCTGCTGTAAGTTCAACGTCCAGCTTAACACCTTTTTCTTCTTTCATTTTATCGATGAGTTCTTCGAAGTATTTTTTACCAACTTCCATAACTACATCGGAATACATCTGGATAAATCTTCTGTAGCAGTCCCATGCCCAACGAGCATTTCCTGATGCAGATGCCAGAGTTTCAACAACTTCTTCATTTAAACCAAGGTTCAGGACTTGGAGAACAGCGCACTGGAGCTTTTCAAGTATTCTTCAAAG
>USPF01000034.1 GCA_900556555.1 uncultured Blautia sp. | reverse complement strand
CTGGTGTAGGGTTGATTGCTGTAACCAGAATCAGTTTTCCGTTTGGAGCATCAGACTCATTTAATAAATTGTAATCAATTTTTGCTTTGTATTTTCCGTACTGTTCCAGATATTTGTCATCAATACCTGCTTTCTCCGCAATTTTAGTAATTGGCTCCATAGTGCACTCCTGTGCAATTTCAATGTCAGTTTTGAATCCCATAATAATATCCTCCTTAAAAATAATGGTTTCTTTACGCCCTTTTTCCAGCTCATCCTCCTAGTTGAAAAAAGGGCAACATTTGTAAATCTGTATCTATCTACAAATGTTGCCCAGACGGTCGGCTTTTTATATGGTTCTGATTCCCCTGTGGTACTCCACATCTATCCGTCAGTAATCAAAACTATGGTTATAATCTATCACAAAATTACCCAGCTGTCAATGTATCTTGTTAAAGTTTGTGAAATTTTTAGCATTTTATTTTTCTGCAATAAATGCAAGCACCTCTTCTGCTTCCGGCATGACACGAAGAGCACCTTTTTTTGTTGTGATCAGAGAAGACGCACCGTTGGCAAAACGGAGCATTTCCTGAAGATTTTCTTCTGTCAGTCCTGTAATTCCATGCTCTAATACATAATTTAAAGCACATGCACCAAACGTATCTCCTGCTCCTGTGGTCTCAATGGTGTTTTCCTGTAAGAACGGAGCCTGGAACACCTCTTTTCCTTCATGGAAAGAAATACTGCCTTCTTTTCCCATTGTAACGTTCATAACTTTGATATCCGGATACTGTTCCAGGAGCATATGTGCTCCTTCTTTCACATCCTTTGTTCCTGTCATAAATTCCAGCTCTTCTTCTGAAATTTTAAGAAGGTCACATTTAGACAGACCATACGCAATCTGTGCCTTTGCCTCATCCATGGACTTCCACAGCGGTGGTCTTAAATTCGGATCAAAAGAAATAATAAGACCTGCCTCTTTCGCAATATCAATGGCCTTATAGGTAGCTTTCCGGACTCCTTCATGCGTCATGGAAAGTGTACCATAATGGAATGCCTTTGCAGATGCGATGTAGTCTTCCTCAATCTGATCTTCTTTTAACATCATGTCTGCACCAGGATTTCTGTAAAATGCGAAATCACGGTCTCCATCCTCAAAAGTATGTACAAATGCCAGTGTAGTATGGACTTCTTCATCCTCATATAAATGACTGGTATCAATGCCCTGTTCTTCTAAGGCACCACGCAGGGATATACCAAACTGGTCTTTTCCCACAACACCTAAAAAAGAAGTTTTTTTGCCCAGTTTATTTAACATTGCCAGCACATTACAAGGTGCTCCGCCCGGATTGGCTTCAAAAATAGGGTTTCCCTGTCCGCTGACCCCGTTTTCTGTAAAATCAATCAACAGTTCGCCTAATGCAATCACATCAAATTGTTTACTCATCTTCCTGTCTTCCTCATTCTTCCCGCCCGGCTCATTCTATCCGCAGCATTTTTCTTTACTGTGAATTATATCTTTTTTCTCTGTCATGTGCAAGAATGTTCCAAAGCTTCCCTAAATTTTTTCACTTATTCTGCAAATTTTCCATATTTGGAACCATAGGATTAATGCATTTTCAGCACTACCCTTACATCGTCAAAATGTCCCAGGATAATTAATGTCTCATCCCCTTCAAAGACATAATCTGCTCCCGGAAGAGGGGATAATTTTTCATCTTTCTTTGTTGCTAAAATACTGATGGCATATTTTTTCCGTACATCTTTTTCTAAAATAGAGCTGCCTGCCCAGGATTTTGGTACTGGAATTTCGTAAATAGAATATTCATCTGTAAGTTCAATACAGTCAAAAATATTATCGTTTCCATACTTCACTGCCATCCGCTGTGCCATGTCTTTTTCCGGATACACAATACGGTCTGCACCGTTCCTTAACAGGAATTTTGCATGTACATCTCTATTGGCTCTGGACAAAACAAATGACGCACCACAGTCTTTTAAGAGAGCAGTAGTCTCCAGGGAACTTTGGAAATTGTCTCCAATAGCAACTACACACAGATCAAAATTGCGGACTCCCAGTGATTCCACAAATAATTCATTGGTAGCATCTCCAATCTGAGCCTCTGTCAGCATATCCATGGCATCATTTACCCGTTCTTCACAGATATCTATCCCTAAAACTTCATTTCCTTCTTCTATTAATTTCTCTGCCATATGTCTTCCAAAACGGCCAAGGCCTATGAGAAGAACTGATTTCATAATGTTTCCTCCTTTTCTATGTATCTCTTACCCAACTGCTATTTTTTCTGCCGGAAGTTTCGATGGAATAGCCGAAAGTCTACTGCTGAATGCAATCAAAATGGTGATTCCTCCTACTCTTCCGATAAACATCAGAAGAATCAATATTATATGCGACAGTGTACCTACCTCTGCTGTAATTCCAAGAGATAATCCAACCGTGCATAATGCGGAAACCACCTCAAAAATAACCTCCTTAGCTCCTATACCTTCCACTGCACAGATAATCATAGAAGATACAAATGCCAGACTGCCATAGAACATTAAAATACAGGCAGCATGACGAATAACTTCCCCTTCTACTCTTCTCTTAAACAATTCCACATCTTTTCTTTTTTTGAACTCTGTCCAGATGGTCAGTAATAAAATCGTCATGGTTGTGGTCTTGATTCCACCTGCGGTAGAACCGGGTGAACCTCCAATAAACATCAGACACACCATAAGCATCTGGCTGCTTGGACTGAGCTGGTTCAAATCCATAGTGTTAAATCCTGCGGTTCTTGGTGTCACAGCCTGGAAGAAAGAACACAAAATCTGTTCTCCCAGATTTTTGCCCTCCATAGAAGGTTTTCCATATTCAAACAAGAACATGAATAACGTACCTCCTGCCACCAGAGCCACTGCTGCAGCCAGCACCACTTTACTGTGAAGCCTGTACCTGCTGATATGCCATTTCCAGCGAAGTGCATCTTCCCATACGAGGAAGCCGATACCACCCACCAGAATCAACCCGGCTATGGTAATTCCAACCAGATAGCTGTCCGCTGCTGTAATAAGAGAAGAACTCGGCTGATAATATCCCATGAGATCAATTCCCGCATTACAAAATGCCGAAATAGAATGGAATACCGAAAAATACAGGCCTTTTCCAAAGCCAAGGCGCGGTATGTAATAAAAACTTAAAAGCAGAGCTCCTAAACCTTCAAAAAATACAGTACCTCCTAAAATCAGCCTGGACATCCGCACAACTCCTGCCACCTGAGGAGCCCCCACGGATTCCTGCATCAGAAGTCTCTTGGACAGCCCTATTTTCTTCCTGGTAAGGGTCATGGCTGAGATAGCAATGGTCATGAACCCCATACCTCCAATCTGTATAAGAACTAAAAGGACTGCCTGTCCGAAACTGCTCCAGTAGGTATAAGTATCATGTGTCACCAGCCCCGTCACACAAGTTGCGGAAGTTGCGGTAAACCATGCATCCATGAAAGGAACCGGCTCATGGTTTCTTCCCGAAACAGGAAGCATCAGTAAAATAGTCCCTATGGTAATCACCAGTACATAGCCTACTGCAATAATTTTTGTTGTACTCCATTTTTGTTTCTTTTTTTCTGATATCTGCATTTTATTCACCTTTATGTTCTGTCTCATCTTCACTGCTGTACATCCATTTCAGGAGATCATTGATTGCCTCACGGATGCCATTGAGAGGTCCATCGAAAACTCCGGCCTTGTAAAAATTAATGGCAATTGCCCCTACAGGTACTGCCAGAATCATGCCCAATACACCGCTGAACTGATAGCCCGCATACATAAATACCAGGGTCAGAAGCGGATTGATACCAATTGTATCTCCCACTACCTTTGGTTCGATGATTCTCCGCACAAGCTGGGTGATTAAATATAAAATAATCAGCCCCACTGCATATTGCACATCACCGGATATGATTTTAAACAATGCCCATGGAACAAAGGCAGTTCCCGTTCCAAAAAATGGAAGCATGTCCAGCAGTGCAATCAAAACTGCAAAAACTGCTGCAAATTTCACATGTAGAATCATCAGTCCAATAAAGATGATAACACCGATTACCCCCATAATTTTAAACTGTGCCTTAAAATATCCCCCAAACACCTTCTTAAGACTGTCTGTCAGCATACGCCAGTGTTCCTGAATCACCTTGGGAGTATTTGCCCTGCCAAATTCCAGAATTTTATCTCTGTCTGCAATAAAGAAATACGCTGAAAGAATCGTAAATATAATGGCAATTAAAATACTTGGCAGGTTCTTTGCAATAGCTCCTGCCTGATCTACAGTAATCTGGCTGATTTTGCTCACTGCCTTCCCGGCAAGCGTTCCTACATTATCCTGGAATTCCTGAAGGCTGTCCTGAACACTTTCCGGAAATTCCTCGATAATCATTGATAAATTTTCTCCAGCCACCTGAAAATCCTCCCGGATTCCTTCGTACATTGCCGGTGCCTGTTCAATCAAAAGCCTGGTCTCTTCTATGGTCTTAACTCCAATCAGATAAAGACCTCCTACAATCGCTGCTAAAACACCAATGATCAAAAACATGGATGTGTGCTTTCTGGCGACTTTCAGCCGGCGTTCCAGCATCCTTACCAGAGGATTTGCAATCAGGGCAATCAGCCATCCAATCACAAAGGGCATAAAAAATTTCATAAATTTTATACCAAGAAAAATCCCTGCTGCAATTGCCACTATGGTAAATAGAAATACCACAATACTTTTTACATATTTTTTCCATTTCATATGCGTAAACCGCTCCTGTCTCTACATCTCTGTCAAAAATCCAAAAGGTTCCTTATCATGAAGAAAATGCATCATCATGTAGGAGCACATGATTGCCACATTTTCCTCTTTTAAGATTCTTCTGACCTCTTCCCTGTCTGCCAGTACCACTTCGATTTCCTCGGTATCTTCTAAGTATTCCTGGGAAATCTCTCCTTTGGAAATCCCAAACACTGCTGCACAGGATTCGTCTGTCATGCCGATGGTTGTAAAAGCTGGTTTTTCATAGGCAGGATTAACATCCATTGGCTGAAATTCCAGACCTGTTTCTTCTTTCATTTCCCGCACTGCTGCCTTGCGGTAATCTTCATTTTCTTCCACAAGACCTGCCGGAAATTCATAGATATAATCATCAATAGAATAACGGTACTGCCGGATCAGCACTACTTTATCCTGATTTTCCCCATATAAGCTGTAAATAATCACGCCATCCGGATTATTTTTCTTTGTATTGAGTTTTAGCCTGCTCACATCTTTTGCCCTGGAGGCCACATAGTATTTTCCTTTTTTCCCTGTCTTGGACTCTCTGTCTAACTCATACATATTCAAAAAAGGATTCTCTGTGGTTTTTGTTACTTTTTTAATTTTTGCCATTTTGCCCTCCTTTAAAACAGTTTGTCAAAAAGAGGATACCCTTTTTTCAGGTATCCTCCCCTATTATAACCCTTCGCCTATCTGATTTCAATAAAGAGCTTTTTTATCTGATTTCTCTGGTCGCTTCAAAAAGCCATGCTTTTTCTTCTTCCTCAAGAAGCGGTCCTACTGTCTCATACACGTTCTGGTGATAAGCATTCAGCCAGTCTAATTCTGCTTTCGTAAGCATTTGTGGCAAAATAGCCTCTCTCTCATAAGGAACAAGTGTCACGGTCTCAAATTCCATAAACTGTCCGTAACCATTTTTCTCCGCCTTTTTGCACAGCATCAGATTTTCTGTACGGATACCATATTTGCCTTCCAGATAAAGCCCTGGTTCATTAGAGGTGAGCATTCCTTCTTCGAAAGGTACACTATTTCCTCTTCTTCCTTTATTGTTGAGTCTCCAGTTAATGTTCTGGGGGCCTTCATGCACATTCAGCAGATATCCAACACCATGTCCTGTTCCATGGTTAAAGTCAAGTCCTCTCTCCCAGAGCGGTCCTCTTACAATGGCATCCAGATTCGCACCGCTGCAGCCATACTGGAATTTCGTCATTGCCAGACGGATGTGGCCCTGAAGGACTAAAGTAAAGTGTTCCTTCTGTTCCTGTGTCAGTTCACCCACCGCAATAGTTCTGGTAATATCAGTAGTACCCTGCCAGTACTGTCCGCCGGAATCAATGAGGAAAAATCCCTTTGGCTCTACATTGGCATATTCTTCCGCTGTAGGTGCATAATGGCACATAGCGGCATTTGGCCCGTAAGCACAGATTGTTTCAAAACTCAAATCCAGGCAGTCCGGATCTTGTCTTCTGAACTCCTCACTTTTTTGAGCTGCACTGTATTCTGTCACTTCACCGCTTCCAACATTCTGTTTCAGCCAGTAGATAAAACGGCACATAGCCTTTGCATCTTTTACATGGGCAATGCGGATATTTTCCTGTTCCACCTGGTTTTTATTTCCCTTCAGCACTGCCGCAGGATTCTTTTCAAAAATCACTTCTGTATGCTTTGGAATGCTTTCATAAATAGTGAAATTCGTACACACATCTTCTACCATAATCTTATCGGTATCTTTCAGAGTTTTCACATCTTCATACACCTGGAAATATGGGCAGAGAATAACTCCTGCTGCTTCCAGAGCCTGTCTTACTTCCGCAGAAACCGCTTCTTCCTGTACATAGAATTTCACTGTTTCCATATCCATCATCACATAGGACATCACCACAGGATTGCAGACAATATCATTTCCCCTGATATTTAATAACCATACAATATCATCCATACTTGAAATCAGATGTACGTTTGCTCCTGCTTTTTCCATAGCAGCACGTACTTCTTTGATTTTCTCTTCTCTTGATTTTCCCGCATATTTGGTATCCAGAAGATAGACCTGCTCTTTTGACATCTCTGGACGGTTCTCCCATATGCTTCCAACCAGGTCTTTCTGACATTTGAATGTTCCTGATTTTTTCTTCAAAATTTCTAGAAATTCTTTTCCTTCTTCCACATGAATGGTTCTTCCGTCACAGCCCAGACATCCATGCTCCGGCAGATTTTTTTCTATATATTCTTCAATGGTAGGAACTCCCTCTTCTCCCATTTTCATAAGGATGACACCTGTTCCTTCCAACTGTTTTGCAGCCTGAATGAAGTATCTTCCATCCGCCCAGAGACATGCTTCCTCTTTAGCCACAATCAGAGTACCGGCAGAACCTGTAAAGCCTGACAGCCATGCTCTTGCCTTAAAATAATCTCCAACATACTCAGACTGATGGAAATCTGCTGTGGGCACCAGATACAAATCTATGCCTTCTTTCTGCATTTCCTGCTGCAGTCTTCCAATTCTTTCCTGATTTACATTCATGTCAAACGCTTCCTTTCAACATTTCTTTTATTGAATCCCTTTCATGGTCAGGGAAATTCTCTTTTTCTTCATATCTACACCAAGGACTTTTACATCCACCACATCACCTACGCTCACTGCTTCCAGCGGATGTTTGATGAACCGTTCTGTCATTTCTGAAATATGCACAAGACCATCCTGATGTACACCGATATCCACAAATGCACCGAAATCAATGACATTTCTTACAGTTCCCTTGAGAACCATGCCCTCTTTTAAGTCCTTCATATCCAGCACATCGGTACGCAGAATCGGCTTCGGCATCTCCTCACGTGGGTCTCTTCCCGGCTTGGTCAGTTCTTTTACAATGTCACGGAGAGTCATTTCGCCTACCCCAAGTTTCTTTGCCATCTGAGCATAGTCTTTAATATAATATACCGTAGAGCCCTGGAAGATATCTTCTGGTTTCATTCCCATATCTGCCAGCAATTTCTCTGCTGCTTCGTAGCTTTCCGGATGTACGCTGGTGGCATCCAGAGGATTCTTTCCTCCCCGGATACGCAGGAATCCCGCACACTGTTCAAAGGCTTTTGGCCCTAATTTTGCTACTTTTAACAGTTCTTTTCTGTCCGTAAATTCCCCGTTTTCTTCTCTGTAAAGCACGATATTTTTCGCAATCGCCTTGCTGATACCAGATACATATTCCAGCAGGGAAACGGATGCTGTGTTCAAATCTACGCCAACCTTATTTACACAGTCTTCTACCACACCTGAGAGTGCTTCTCCTAATTTTTTCTGGTTCATATCATGCTGATACTGTCCCACACCGATAGATTTCGGATCGATTTTTACCAGCTCTGCCAGTGGATCCTGAAGTCTTCTGGCAATTGACGCTGCACTTCTCTGTCCTACATCAAAGTTCGGAAATTCCTCTGTTGCCAGCTTACTTGCTGAATACACAGAAGCACCCGCTTCATTGGTAATTACATACTGAACCTTTTCCGGAATTTCTTTTAAAAGTTCTACGATTACCTGCTCAGACTCTCTGCTGGCTGTACCATTTCCCACAGAAAACAGAGTAATATTATATTTTTTAATTAATTTTTTTAGGGTTTCTTTTGCCGCCGCTATCTTGGCCGGTGTGGTCGGTGCAGTAGGATAAATCACTGTAGTATCCAGCACTTTTCCTGTGGCATCTACCACTGCAAGTTTACATCCGGTACGGAAAGCCGGGTCCCATCCAAGAACTACCTGTCCTACAATAGGAGGCTGCATTAAAAGCTGTTCCAGATTCTTTTTAAAGACTTTGATAGCTCCGTCTTCTGCTTTTTCTGTCAGGTCATTGCGGATTTCTCTCTCAATAGCCGGGGCAATCAGACGTCTGTAAGAATCTTCAATGACGTCTTTTAATACCGGTGTGGTATTAGGATTGTTCTTTGTGATAATCTGTTTTTCCAGATAACGGAGAATTTCTTCCTCAGGAGCTTCAATCTTCACTGTGAGAATCTTCTCTTTTTCTCCTCTGTTAATTGCCAGCACTCTGTGCCCTGCCACCTTGGAAACTGCTTCCTGATATTCATAATACATATCATAGACCGTAGATTCCTCTGGTTTTTTTGCAGAAGATACAAGAAGCCCGGTCTTCATGGTCATCTTACGGATACGGATACGGTAATCAGCCTCATCAGAAACACTTTCAGCAACAATATCCATAGCACCAGCAAGTGCTTCTTTGACCGTCTTCACTTCTTTTTCTTCTGAGACAAATGCTTCTGCTTCTTCTTCCATAGACTTGTCTGTCATCTGAAGTTTCAAAATATTTGCCAGAGGTTCCAGTCCTTTTTCCTTGGCAATGGTCGCTCTGGTTCTTCTCTTCGGCCTGTAAGGGCGGTATAAATCCTCCACTACCACCAGTGTCTGTGCATCCAAAATCTGTTTTTTCAATTCTTCTGTGAGCTTTCCCTGATCCTCAATACTGGACAATACCTGGTTTTTCTTATCTTCCAGATTTCTCAGATAGGTAAGTCTTTCAGAAAGATTACGGAGCTGTTCATCATTTAAAGCACCGGTAGCTTCCTTACGGTAACGTGAAATAAAAGGGATGGTATTTCCCTCATCTATCAATGAAACGGCTGCTTCCACCTGCCATTTCTCTACTTTTAATTCCTGGGTAATTACTTGAATAATGTCCATATAAAACGTCCTTTCTTTCCCTGAGTTTCCATGACAGAAATTCTATTTCATCCGTAAAATCCTGCCATCTACAACATTATCAATGCACAGCGGATTTGTCAAGAAAATTGGTTGCCCCCGAAAATATTCCGTGATAAAATAATGAATAACATCCTTGAAAATCTAAATTTCACAGAAGAAAGGTGGATTCATTTTTATGGAAAATCCTTATAATGACAATCACAATAACGGCTATTACCAGCCATATACACCGCAGTCTTCCCCTGAGCCAGCTCCATCCGGCTTTCAGGGCAATCATACCATGGCATCTCTTTCACTGGTCATGGGTATTCTGGCACTTTTATCCGTATGCTGCATGCCTCCTGCCCTGTTTGTCTTTGCAGGTCTTGGTATCTTATTCTCCTGCCTTTCCAAAGGACAGTATGCCCGTTCCGGCCCTGCGAAAGCCGGTATGGCGATTTGTGTCAGTGCCCTGGTTCTCGCTTCGGCATTTATTATTTCGCTGTGTACATTTTTCATGGCGACAGATGAAGGCCGTGCCTTCATGGAAGATTACTTCTCCATCTTATTTTCAGATGAGCCTGCTGAAGAAGAACTCTATGATTTCCTGGATAAGTATCTATATGAGGGAGAAGACTTCCCGGATGGCTATGACGATTATGATGACTACGATAGTTATGATGAATATGACGATTTCTTTGACGATGAAATGCCTTTCTATTATGAACAGCCGGACTCTAATGGAGAAGGAAACTTTATCTGAGACCCCCACATATAAAGCAGGACTTCCCGTGTGTTTTGGAATTCCTGCTTTTTCTTTATGCCAGTCCAATTCCCCATACAGCTTTCACCACATTTTTCACCACCCATTGTATCAAAATAATTGCTATGGCAATATAAAGATACCAGTCTGTATATGGCATTCCTATTTTAAATTTTCCCTTTGAGAGATACTCTATTGTATGGGAAATCATAAAGCAGGCATATAAAACACCTCCGTATAACACCACTGGATGATAGAAAAAAGAGGTAATAAAATGCCCTTTCAGCAATTCCAGAAACGCTCTGGTTCCCCCGCATCCCGGGCAATAATATCCTGTCCATTTGTGAATGAGACATGGTAATGTCAGGAACCTGATATGAAAAATCTGTCTCCCTGCTGCAAGAATCAAAAACACCAGCATCAGAATCCATCCGCCCTGATACAATCCTTTTTCCTGCTGTCTGCTGTGTACTTTCTTTCCCTTCATTTCTGCCAATTCTCCCCTTGTAACCTTTTTTGAATATGTTATAATGGTTCAATAGAATTATACCACAGATATTAGATAAAAGATTGGAGATTATTTATGAAACGTACTTCTGCAAATCTAAAAATCCTTGCAAGGGAATCCCTCTTGGGGAATTTCGGTCTTCCTGTCTCCGGTTATCTACTGATTACCGTAGCCACCATGGTTCTGAGCATGGTTTTAACAGGATTTCTTGATTTTTCCAGCACCATAAGCCTTGTGACCAGCCAGATTCTGGTGTACCTTTTTTCTCTGCTTAGTTCCCTGCTCATGGCAGGATATAACAAAATGCTGTTAAATCTAAGCAGGAAAATGCCTTATTCCCTCAAAGATATCTTATATACTTTTTCCCACAATCCGGATCGTTTTATCGTAGTAAATTTTCTGATGCTGCTGGCAGGAATCCTGGTATCTCTTCCATTTGATCTCCCAAGTTACACCAGCACATCTATGAACGCTATGATGTTAAGCCTTGTAGGCATCCTGGTACGCAGCCTTATGAACATTATCCTCGGTGCTTTCTTCGGACTTGCCAATTATCTGCTTCTGGACTACCCTGAAATGGGAGCTATGGAAGCCATGAAAGAAAGTCTGAGACTTATGAAAGGAAATAAAGGCCGATACTTATATTTATACCTTAGTTTCCTTCCTTTGACTTTTGTATGTACTTTTACCTGTTATATCGGTATTTTATGGCTGCTGCCTTATATGCAGACCACACTGGCATTTTTCTATATGGACATTACCGGGGAACTGGATACACCGGTGATAGAATCAGGAAATGTTCAGGATGATATTTTCAGCCAAAATATGTAATATGGATAACAAAAGGTGCCACGTAAGCAAAACAGTCTGTCTTGACAGTCTTGCTTACATGGCACCTTCTTCTAATTATTACATTTTTCCTTAATTCTCAAACAAATATCCCAGCAATTCATGGCCCTTTTCCAGAAACTTTCCACTCTTTTGGGCTTCTTCCTCATTGTATTTCCAAGAATGTTTCTCCTGTTTTCTACTGTCATACAATAGATACGGAACCGGATTCCCCGTATGGGTTTTCAAACAAATCGGCGTAGGATGATCCGGGAGAATCAACATTCTATATGCCTCTCCTGACGCATCCAGTCCTTCCTTCACTGCTTTTATCACTCTCTGATCCAGATACTCAATGGCCTGGATTTTCTTTTGGATACTTCCCTGATGCCCCATTTCATCTGGTGCTTCCACATGAATATAAGCAAAATCACATCCATCTACAAGCATTGCATCAAGAGCTGCCTGGGCTTTTCCTTCATAGTTGGTATGCAAGCCTCCATTGGCACCTTCTACGGTAATATTCTGCATTCCGGTACCCACAGCAATGCCTTTTAATAAATCCACGGCTGAAATCATCGCACCTTTTTTCTGAAACTTTTTCTCAAAATTTATCAACGAAGGTTTTGTCCCTGCACCCCAGAACCAGAGACTGTTTCCGGGATTAAGCCCCTTCTTCTTCCGCTCCAGATTAACAGGATGGTTCACCAGAATCTCATAGCTTCTTTTCTGCATATCCAGAAGCATTTTTTCTTCTGCCACATAATCTGCAATAACCTTTCCCCTGATATCATGTGGAGGTGTCAGCGGCACTACCATGCCCTGCTTCCAGATCAGGCAGTGGCGGTAACTGGTTCCCACATAAAACTGAAATATTTCATTTTGAAGCTCTTCCTGTACTGCTTTTAAGAGTATTTTTGCTTCCTGTGTGCTGATTTCGTCTGCACTGTGATCCAGGATATGTTTTTCCTCATACACCTCTTCCTCTTCGGACAGGGTGACTAGGTTGGCACGGATAGCCACATCTCCTTCTGCCATCTGAACCCCGATATTCAGGGCTTCCAGAGGAGAACGGCCAGAATAATACACCTGAGGATCATACCCCAGTACAGACAGGTTCGCCGTGTCACTTCCTGGGCTCATCCCTGCCGGAACGGTTTTCACCATACCGATTTCTCCCTGTGCAGCCAAAGCATCCATCATGGGTGTCTGGGCAAATCCCAGGGGCGTATTTCCTCCCAGTTCCTCCAACGGCTCATCTGCCATTCCATCTCCTAAGACCACAACATACTTCATAAATCATCCCACCTCTATGCTCTTACACGGATTCTGCTGACGATGCCTGCAAGTTTTCCTGCTTTTTCGTCATAGTCTCCCTCACTCATCTTCTCTGTTACAAAGCCAAACTCACCTTCCAGTTCCGGAAGTGCAAGTATCTTCACCTCTCCAAAAACTTCTTCTACGGCTGTATGATTTTCTGCTGGATTTCCTTTCATACGCACAAAGAACTTATGCTGTACATCCTTGGTATCCACCATATCAAGTCCATGGCTGCTCCAGCTCATCATGACCGTCTTATTCAGGTGTTTTGCACAGTCCACCACATCTGCTACCACAGCACTGGCTGTAGGCAGTTTTCCTGCACCGCTTCCATAAAACATGGCATCTCCTAATACATTTCCATGAACAAAAATGCCGTTAAACACCCCATTTACACTATACAGCGGACTGTCCTTTCCAATCATGACCGGACATACCATTGCATAGAAACGATTGCCCTTTCTCCTGCTGGTTGCCAGAAGTTTGATGCTCATTCCCAGGGCATTGGCATATTTCATATCTTCTACCGTAATCTTCGTGATTCCTTCTGTATAAATATCCTCGTAGTTCACATGGGAACCATAAGCAAGAGACGAAAGAATCGCAATCTTTCTACATGCATCATATCCTTCCACGTCTGCTTCCGGGTTCCTCTCTGCATATCCCAATTCCTGTGCTTCTTTTAATACGGTATCAAAATCTGCATAATGATCTGCCATTTCTGTCAGAATGTAGTTAGTTGTTCCGTTTAAAATACCGGATATTTCGTCAATTTCATCTGCTGTAAGTGATGAATTCAAAGGTCTGATAATAGGAATTCCGCCTCCACAGCTTGCCTCGAACATATAATTTACATTTTTCTCAGCAGCCAGCTTCATCAATTCCTGACCATGTCTTGCTACCAGCTCTTTGTTGGAGGTACATACATTCTTCCCTGCCTCCAGAGCCCTTTTTGTAAAGGTGTATGCCGGTTCCACACCACCCATCACTTCTACTACGATTTTAACCTCCGGGTCATTGACGATCTGTTCATAATCATGAACTAAAACATCTTCAACAGGACTTCCCGGAAATTCTCTCAAATCCAGAACATATTTAATACGGATTTCATCTTTTGCTCTTTTCTTGATACTTTCAAAATTTGTTTCTATTACCTCGACAACACCGGAGCCAACGGTGCCATATCCTAATACTGCAATCTGAATCATGCTGTCTCTCCTTTTGTCTCTCTACTCTCTTCCCAATATCTTGAGATAATGGACTCCTTCAATATGTTCAATATTCTCTACCATTGCCGCCGCATCGCCTTCTGCCTCCGCAATGGTTACACTCAGGGTAAGCGATGCAATCCCATTCATAGGAATACTCTGATGAATGGTCAATATATTTCCATGGAACTTTGCAATAGTTCCAAGTACAGCAGAAAGCAGTCCAGGCTCATCATCCATCTGAATGATGAAAGTGATGTTCTGTCCCCTTGTCTTTTCTTTAAAGGGGAAAATGTCATCTTTATACTTGTAAAAAGAGCTTCTGCTGATGCCCACAGCATCGACAGCTTCCTGCACGGTTACAGACTTCTGAATATCCAGAAGTCTCTTTGCCTCCACTACCTTCAGCAATACATCCGGTACTGCTTTTTCTGTCACTACAAAATACCTACGATTATCTGCCATAACTCTACCTTTGTTCTTTTCAAAAACACATTTGTTTGTCCTCAAAAGATATTACCACACTTTAGGACATTAATCAACTACTTTTCTATTTTGCCAAGAGCAACCCATTTCAGGTAAGCATTAATAAAATTATCAATATTTCCATTCATGACTGCATCTACATTTCCTGATTCCTCATTGGTTCTGTGGTCTTTTACCATGGTATATGGCTGCATGACATAAGAACGGATCTGGTTACCCCATCCGATTTCTGTCAGCTCGCCCTGGATGCCGGATAATTTCTTCTCATTTTCCTGCTGTTTTAATAAATACAGTTTTGCCTTCAGCATCTGCATGGCTTTGTCTTTATTCTGGAACTGAGAACGTTCATTCTGGCACTGTACTACAATTCCTGTAGGAAGATGGGTGATACGGATAGCAGAAGAAGTCTTGTTAATGTGCTGTCCGCCGGCACCGCTGGAACGGTAGGTGTCAATACGCAGATCATCTGGATTAATCTCTACATCCACATCTTCTTCAATGTCCGGCATGACATCACAGGAAACAAAGGAGGTCTGACGTTTTCCTGCTGCATTAAAAGGTGAAATACGCACCAGACGGTGTACACCTTTTTCTGATTTTAAATAGCCATAGGCATTTTCTCCATTGACCTGGAAGGTAACAGACTTGATGCCTGCCTCTTCACCGTCAAGATAATCCAGGACTTCTGTAGAGAATCCCTGGCGGTCAGCCCAGCGCAGATACATACGGTAGAGCATACTCGCCCAGTCACAGGATTCTGTACCGCCTGCACCTGCATGGAGAGTTACAATGGCATTATCCTTATCGTATTCTCCTGAGAGCAGGGTTTTAATCCTGATGTGATCAAAATCACGCTGGAATTCATCCAGCATTTGCTGGATATCAGGGATAACAGAAGCATCGTTTTCCTCATATCCCATTTCAATCATCAGCTCGATTTCTTCTTTCTGATTCTGCAATTTGTGATAGATTTCCATATCCCCTTTCAGGGCACTTAATTCCTTCATCATCTTCTGGGAACGTTCTGCATTATCCCAGAATCCCGGAGATTCCATTTCACGCTCCAGTTCTTCCACTCTCTGCTCCTTATTCTCCAGATCCAGAGAATCCCTTACCTCTTTTAAAGGCTCTTCATAAGTATTTAAGGTATATTTAAACTGATCTAATTCAACCATACACAATTTCTCCTATTCTTCATCAATTTCTACGGTTACCATATAAATACTGACCTGCTGCTCTACTTTTACTACTGTTCCGGTCAGTTTTTTTAAAGGTTTCTTCAGATTGCTGGACATCGCTTCTGCTGGCCGGATGGTATAATAATACATCATCCCAGCCATGGTAAGTGCCTGGTCTTCTTTTAATTCCACCCGGTCACCTGGCTTTACAAGCCCTTCTCTCTCCATTGTGAAGTCTACCATCTGTCCCATATCTGCTCCTCCTTTCCAAAAGCACCACCTATCTGTTTCCAAACAGTATCAGAAAAACTGCTGCAGCTACAGTTTCCCGTATCTACAGCAGTTCTCTTATTTGTTATACTGGCTTTCTGCCGCAGCACTGCTTATATTTCTTGCCGCTGCCGCATGGGCAGGGATCATTTGGATATACTTTCTTCTCTGCTCTTTGGACTGGTTTTTTCGGTCCGGTCTCATCTTTGTTGGTTCCGGTTACCTGAGCTACCTGTTCTCTTTCTACTTTATGCTCCAGACGTACATGATACAGAAGTCTCAAGGTTGCTTCCTGAATCGCTGCGATCATACCGTCAAACATTTCATATGCCTGCATCTTGTATTCTACCTTTGGATCTCTCTGACCATATGCCTGAAGACCGATTCCCTGACGGAGCTGGTCCATATCATCAATGTGATCCATCCATTTCTGGTCAATAACCTTCAGAAGAATAACACGTTCCAGTTCACGAAGCTGCTCTGCCTCTGGGAATTCTGCCTCTTTTTCTTCATAAAGCTTCACAGCTTTTTCTTTCAGTTCCTGTTTCACCTGATTCTTTTTCTTGCCCTTCACATCCTCAAAAGTAAGAGGTGTCAATGGAATCGTAGGCAGCAATACTGCATTGATTTCTCCTAAATCCCATTCTTCCTGATCCACATCATCAGACAGACACATATCTACAGTGTGATCTACTGTATCTGTGATCATCTTATAGATAGAATCACGCATGTTTGCTCCATCCAGAACCATACGTCTTTCTTTATAAATAATCTCACGCTGCTCATTATTGACCTGGTCATAATCCAGCAGGTTTTTACGGATACCGTAGTTATTTCCTTCAATCTTCTTCTGAGCCTTTTCAATAGCACTGGAAAGCATCTTGTGCTCAATCTGCTCATTCTCAGCCACACCCAGGGATTTGAACACCCCCATGAGTTTCTCAGAACCGAAAAGACGCATGAGGTCATCTTCCAGGGAAATATAGAAGCGGGACTCACCCGGGTCTCCCTGACGTCCGGAACGACCTCTTAACTGATTGTCAATACGGCGGGATTCATGACGTTCTGTACCAATGATCTTCAGACCACCTGCATTCTTGGAAACTTCGTCAAGTTTAATATCCGTACCACGGCCTGCCATGTTTGTGGCAATGGTAACATTTCCTGCCTCACCTGCGTGAGCAACGATTTCTGCTTCCTGCTCATGGAATTTCGCATTCAGTACCTGATGCTGAATACCTTCTCTCTTGAGCATACGGCTTAAAAGTTCAGAAGTTTCAATAGTAATGGTACCTACAAGCACCGGCTGATTTTTAGCATGTGCTTCCTTCACAGCTTCTACAACTGCACGGAATTTTTCCTGCTTGGTCATATAAACTGCGTCTTCCAGGTCAATACGTGCTACTGGTTTATTGGTAGGGATTTCGATAACATCCATGCCATAGATATCACGGAACTCCTGTTCTTCCGTAAGTGCTGTACCGGTCATACCAGATTTCTTTGCATATTTATTAAAGAAGTTCTGGAAAGTAATCGTAGCCAGAGTCTTACTCTCTCTTCTTACTTTCACATGTTCTTTTGCCTCGATTGCCTGGTGAAGGCCGTCTGAGTAACGTCTTCCCGGCATAATACGTCCTGTAAACTCATCGACGATCAATACTTCATCATCTTTTACTACATAATCCTGGTCTCTGAACATGAGATAATGTGCACGGAGAGCCAGAATAATGTTATGCTGGATTTCCAGGTTTTCAGGGTCTGCCAGGTTTTCAATATTAAAGAATTTTTCAACCTTTTTCACACCCTGTTCTGTCAGGTTTATGATTTTATCTTTTTCATTGACAATGAAGTCACCGGTTTCTGTGATTTCTTCACCCATAATGGCGGTCATCTTGGTCATCTCACCGCTGGCTTCTCCACGCTCTAACTGTTTTGCAAGAATATCGCAAACCTCGTAGAGTTTTGTGGATTTTCCACTCTGTCCGGAAATAATCAGAGGAGTACGTGCCTCATCGATCAAAACAGAGTCAACCTCATCGATAATCGCATAATGCAAATCTCTCTGAACCAGCTGCTCTTTATAAATGACCATGTTGTCACGAAGATAATCAAATCCCAGTTCGTTGTTGGTAATATAAGTGATATCACATGCATACTGGGCACGTCTTTCATCATTCTTCATAGAGTTCAGAACTACACCTACTGTCAGTCCTAAAAACTCATGGACTTTTCCCATCCACTGGGCATCACGGTTTGCCAGATAATCATTGACTGTTACAACATGAACACCTTTGCCTTCCAGGGCATTCAGGTATGCAGGAAGGGTAGACACAAGAGTTTTACCTTCACCTGTCTTCATCTCGGCAATACGTCCCTGATGAAGAATAATACCGCCAATAAGCTGTACACGGTAATGCTCCATACCCAGCACACGTTTTGCAGCCTCTCTTACTGTTGCAAAAGCCTCTGGGAGAAGCTGATCTAAAGTTTCCCCTTTTTCCAGACGGTTTTTATACTCTCTGGTCTTTTCCCTCAGCTCCTCATCGCTCAAAGCCTGCATGGACGGGCGGAGAGCTTCAATTTTATCCACAGTTGCGTAAATACGTTTTAATTCCCGCTCACTGTGTGTTCCAAACATTTTTTTAATGATATTCATGTATATTACTCCCAAAATCTATAGATTTTAACGCTCTTAGATTTTATTGTAACACTTTCCGCTCCTTTGTACAACATCTAAAAATACAAAAAGGAAGGCTGATACCTCTCTTTGAAAGATATCAGACCCTTCCCTCTCATTTACACATCATCTGTTTCTAAACCCTGACGCCCAAAAAGAATACAATCAGCCGAAATCAGGCTCAATCAGTCCGTAGGTATTTCCTTTTCTCTTATACACTACATTGACTTCTTCTGTTTCTGCATTCAGGAATACAAAGAAGTTGTGTCCCAGCAATTCCATCTGTACACAGGCATCTTCCGGATACATTGGTTTGAAACCAAATTTCTTAGTACGGATAATCTTAATCTCATTTCCGTCTTCCTCGAAATCCTTCTCCACAAATTCCGGCTGGAAGCCTGCACTCTGTTTTTTATCAATAATTTTATTTTTGTACTTTCTTAACTGTCTCTCAATGATTTCTTCTACAAGATCAATGGAAACATACATGTCACTGCTCACCTGTTCAGAACGGATGATATTTCCTTTTACCGGAATGGTGACTTCGATTTTCTGTCTTTCTTTCTCTACGCTGAGTGTTACGATTATTTCTGTGTCAGAGGTGAAATATCTCTCCAGTTTCCCCAGCTTGTCTTCTACTGCATTTTTAAGGCCTTCTGTAACGTCAATATTTTTTCCGCTAATAACAAACTTCATTCTGTCCAACCCCTTTTACGTGTATTTTACATAGGCAAGGGTATTGCCCTGTAATGTATTCTTATTATATCAATATTCCTCCATTTATTCAACAGTTTTTAGAAAATTTAGAAACTGTTTCTATTTTTGTATAGTCTTTTACCTGCTTAATTCCTGCTTTTTCCTCTACAATACAACATCTTTTTATCTCATTGTATCTGCATTGTCATTCTCTTCTGTATTGCTTTGTGCATTGCTGTCATTCATAGCATTTTTTCCGTTTTTTCTCATAGAATCTTCTACATCATCTGCACCGTTTCTGATATCATCTCCAAGTTCCTCTGCACCGTCTTTGATAGCCTCTCCTGTATCCCCGACAATTCCATCATCCCTGGTACTTCCTGCTTCTCCTTTTTCGTTGTCGCTGTTGTCAGCATTCTGATTATCCTCTACAGCACTGTTATTCCCGGAATTATTTTCCTCTGTGTTACCGCAGGCAGTAACAGTACACAAAGCAGCAGCTAACAGCAGACCTACAAGCATTTTTTTCAAGTTTTTCATAAGATTTGTTCTCCTTTTCTATTAATTTCTGCTGTTAATATGGACACAATTCTTATTTTTTATTCAAAAAAAGACTGCTGCATCAGCAACAGTCTCTTGCACTTATAAAAATCAGCCATTGATTACATGGCTCATGTTGTAAAGCCCTGCCTGTTTTCCTTTCAGGAATTTGGCAGCCTCCACAGCACCTTTTGCAAAAACAGTTTTTGAATAAGCGGTGTGCTTAAATTCAATCACTTCGTCTGGTCCGGCAAAGATTACCTCATGGTCTCCCACAATGGTTCCGCCCCGGACTGCTGAAATACCAATCTCTTTGGCATCTCTCTGTTCCCGTTTCTGACTTCTGTCATACACATAATGGTACTGATGATCCATGGCTTCGTTTAAGCTGTCTGCCAGTGCCAGTGCAGTCCCGCTTGGTGCGTCTAACTTCAGATTATGATGACGCTCCACGATTTCCATATCAAATCCTGCTGCTGCCAGGACTTTTGCTGCATCCTGGAGAAGCTTCAGCAGAGTATTAATACCAAGAGACATGTTTGCAGAACGCAGCACAGCTGTTTTCTTGGCTGTCTCTTTCACTTTTTCAATCTGTTCTTCACTAAGCCCTGTAGTACACAGAACCAAAGGAAGTTCTTTCTCACCGCAGTATTCCAGCACTGCATCTGTTGCTTTTGCAGAAGAGAAATCAATCATCACATCTGCCTGCACGTCACATGCATGAATATCTGTAAATACCGGATAAGAATGAATTCCTGCATCTGCAATATCTACACCTGCCACAATTTCTGCATCTTCATCTTTGGCCACCAGGTCTGAAATCACTCTTCCCATATGACCATTACAACCATTCATAATGATTCTGACCATCTGTTTATCCTCTTTTCTTCTGTATCTTAAAGCTGTTTATGCCAGTTCCAGGCCAAAATCCTTCATAGCCTTTCTAAGCACTTCTTTATGCGCATCTTCCATCTCGCAAAGAGGCATACGCATAGGCCCTACTTCTTTTCCCATCATGTTCATTGCTGTTTTTACAGGAATTGGGTTCACCTCACAGAACAGTGCATGAACCAATGGCAGTGCATCTAACTGCATCTTGCAACTCTCTTCCACTTTTCCTTCCAGATATTTCGCAACAATATCATGTGTATATTCAGGAGCAACATTAGATAACACAGAAATAACACCTTTTCCGCCAAGGGACATAATCGGCACAATCTGGTCATCATTTCCTGAATAAATGTCACATTTTCCTTCTGTAAGGGCTGCAATTTCAGCAACCTGGGAAATATTTCCTGACGCTTCCTTCACACCTACAATGTTCTCCACATTTTTCACCAGATATGCAATGGTCTCTGGCTGAATATTGACTCCTGTTCTGCCTGCAATATTATACAGGATGATTGGAATGTTCACAGCTTCTGCGATTGCTGTATAATGAGCAATCAAACCTTTCTGTGTGGATTTGTTGTAGTAAGGACTTACTAAAAGCAGTCCGTCAGCACCCACCTTTTCTGCTTCTTTTGAAAGATAGATGGCTGTTTCTGTACAGTTAGAACCAGTTCCCGCAATAACCGGAATTCTCTTATTCACTTTCTCTACTGTATACTTTATAGTCTCCAGATGTTCCTCATGGGTCATGGTAGAGGATTCTCCTGTGGTACCGCAGATAATAATGGCATCTGTCTTGCCTGCAATCTGCTCTTCCAGAATTTCACCTAACTTCTCAAAATTCACTTCTCCATTTGGTTTCATTGGTGTCACAATTGCCACACCTGCACCTGTAAATATAGACATATTTTTCCTCCTTACGCTGTGCTACCTGTTATTCCTTGGTATATGATTTGATTGCAGATGCTCAGAACCATAGTCTGAATCACCGCATATTATTTTATTATTTCTAAAGAAACCACTCTGTCTGCTACATTTTTTAATGAATCAGTTACAACATTTCCTGTCATGATCAGCTCTGTTTCTTCCGACTTCGCACTCACTACTCCAAGTACTTCATCTTCTGAAACAATACCGAACTCCAGGGCACCTAAAATCTCATCTAGGATAAGCATATCACACTCTTCTGTCACAAGAACCTTTCTAGCAAAATTGAGTCCGTTCCGGATATTCAGATTTTCTTCTCTTTTCTCCTCTGGAGTTAAATCTTCATAATATTTATCCTTTTTTTCAAATCTGAACAACCGTACTTCCGGTTCCATGGTTGACAAATAATCAAGTTTCGATGTTGCTCTCCCTTTTAAAAACTGGATTACAATGGCACGTTTTCCATGTCCAACCGCTCTGATGGCCTGGCCAATAGCAACACTGGTCTTCCCTTTTCCAGGACCACAGTAAATCTGTGTCAATCCCTTTTCTTCATCCATAATCTACACCTCTTACAGACTGGTTTCTGCTGGTTTCTTATTTTCCAAGTTGTGTATATATTACTACACATAGCGGCATATTGCAATAAACAATCTTTTACAAGTTAATCAGCGTATTCCAATTTGCTTACGGAAACCTCGTAAGCAGTACGTTTCTCTGTTTCGCTTTCGTTTAATTTCTTAATATATTCTCTGCTCTGGATTCTGCCCCAGATCAGCACATGTCCGCCCACCTCAAAGGCTGACGCATACCTGGCGTTTCTGCCCCAGCATATGCATGGTATGTAATCGGATTTTCCATAGGGGCGGTTCACTGCCAGCAAAAGGTCTGCAATTTCTCTTCCAAGCGGTGTTTTCCGATATACAGGAGGCTTACAGATATAACCATCCAGAAAAATCTGATTGGATTTAATAGAGTCATCTGCTTCTTCTACAAAAGAAAGCTCCCGTACAAATACAGAAAGCACCAGCCTGTTTTTCTTTTCTTCGTGACGGTTGTAGGAACGGAACTGTCCCTGAACCATAATGTATTCTCCTTCATAATCCTGTGTAACGTCTACTAGACGTTCTGAAACCATCAGTGGTATTCTGTCCTCCTGGTCGCTTAACCTCTTTACCAGCAGGTCGGTGAGATAAAAGCCCTCTCCATATACCTGATGACTAAATGTAAAACCGGATGCGATTTTTCCCATAATGGACACCTGATTGTTTTCAATAATTTTATCTGCCATGATCTGTTTCCCCTTCCTCTTTCTGGTATCTTGTCTATATCATGTTTATTCTCTTAACCTCGCATTTAGAACCAGTTTTTTGAACTTTTTTTGAAAAAAAATTTATTTTCCCTTGTAATTAAAAAGAAGTATGATAGAATGAAATCCGTATTTTACTGTAAAAACAAGGGTTTTGGAGATTTTCTCCATTTCCCGGAATATAGAAAATTTGAAGAAAGAAAAGAGGTTCTATATGAAACAAGCAAGAGAAGATATCAGAAACGTTGCCATTATCGCCCATGTTGACCACGGCAAAACTACTTTGGTAGACCAGCTTCTCCGCCAAAGCGGTGTATTCCGTGAAAATCAGGCTGTACAGGAACGTGTTATGGACTCCAATGATATTGAGAGAGAGCGTGGTATTACCATTCTTTCCAAAAATACTGCTGTATATTATAAAGATACAAAGATTAACATTATCGACACACCGGGACATGCTGATTTCGGCGGTGAAGTAGAACGTGTACTGAAAATGGTAGACGGCGTTATCCTTCTGGTAGATGCTTTCGAAGGTGCAATGCCGCAGACAAAATTTGTTCTGAAAAAAGCTCTGGAGCTGGATTTACATGTAATTGTATGTATCAACAAAATTGACCGCCCAGAGGCAAGACCTGACGAAGTAATCGATGAAGTTCTGGAACTTCTCATGGATTTGGATGCTTCTGACGAACAGTTAGACTGTCCTTTCCTGTATGCTTCTGCAAAAGCCGGACACGCTATGCTGGATTTGAATGATTCTTCTGATAACATGGAACCATTATTTGAAACTATCCTGAAATACATCCCGGCTCCTACGGGTGACCCCGAGGCTCCTACCCAGGCACTGATCAGCACCATTGATTACAATGAATATGTGGGCCGTATCGGTGTAGGTAAAGTAGAAAACGGTGCTTTAAGTGTGAATCAGGATGTTGTACTGGTAAACCATCACGATTCCTCCAAGATGAAAAAAGTAAAGATCAGCAAGCTTTATGAATTCGACGGTTTGAACAAAATCGAAGTAAAAGAAGCTGGTATCGGCTCCATTGTTGCCATTGCCGGAATCGCAGATATCCATATCGGAGATACTCTGTGCTCTCCTGAAAATCCGGAACCGATTCCTTTCCAGAAGATTTCAGAGCCTACGATTTCTATGAACTTCATTGTCAATGACAGCCCATTTGCAGGCCAGGAAGGAAAATTCGTTACTTCCCGTCATTTAAGAGAACGTCTTATGCGTGAGCTGAACACAGATGTCAGCCTCCGTGTAGAAGATACTGACAGCACAGACTGCTTCAAGGTTTCCGGACGTGGAGAACTGCATCTGTCAGTATTGATTGAAAACATGCGCCGTGAAGGTTATGAATTCGCTGTCAGCAAAGCTGAGGTTATTTATAAGGAAGACGAAAGAGGACACAAACTGGAGCCAATGGAAATTGCCTACATTGATGTGCCGGAGGAATTCTCAGGAACTGTAATCCAGCGTTTAAGTGAGCGAAAAGGTGAACTTCAGGGAATGAGCCCTGCCAGCGACGGAAGCACTCGCCTGGAATTCCATATTCCTTCCAGGGGATTGATTGGATTCCGCGGAGAATTTATGACTTCCACAAAAGGAACAGGTATCCTCAACACTGCATTTGACGGATATTCTCCTTATAAAGGTGATTTGCAGTACCGTAAACAGGGTTCCCTCATTGCTTTTGAAGCCGGAGAATCTGTTACTTACGGTCTGTTCTCTGCTCAGGACCGTGGAACCTTATTCATTGGACCTGGCGAAAAAGTATATAGCGGTATGGTAATTGGCCAGAGTGCCAAACCAGAAGATATTGAACTGAACGTCTGCAAGACCAAGCATCTGACCAACACACGTTCCTCTTCTGCTGACGAAGCACTGAAACTCACACCGCCAAAAATTTTAAGTCTGGAACAGGCACTGGATTTCATTGATGTAGATGAGCTTCTGGAAATCACTCCACAATCTCTTCGCATCCGCAAGAAAATCCTGGATTCCCGTTTGAGAAAAAGACAGAGTTTCAAAAAATAATTTATGAGTTGTATCCTGTTCATAAAAATGCCACCCTCATGCAAACTGATATGAGGGTGGTTTTTCTATGCTTTATATCATCAGTGACAGAATAAACATTCCAATGCTTTCCGGCTGAAGGCATTGGAATGTTATTTTTAGTCTACTTGTCCCAGGCACAAATAGGTGGATTTTAAGAGTTTTTGAAATTTCACCTACTTATTTTAAATCCAAATAGGCTTCTAAGCAGGATTCTATAAATCCAACCTATATTTTAAGAGGAGAAAGTAAGCTAAAAAGAGGAAATCTTAAAATTTAGCCTATTCAGTTCAGAAAAAAGTAGGCCTGTATGAAAAAAATATGCACTCCAGCCTATTTGAGCCACAAAAAAGTAGGCTTGTGCGGAAAGATTACGAATTTCAGCCTAGTTATGGACTGACTGAAAAAAAATCCTTCTCTATCTCTGGCTTTTTTATTATCATAGAAGTTGTTTTTAGGCTTTTCAGAAAATTCCCAGATGCTCCAGCAGCGTCTTCGTTCCAAGAAGAATCAGTATGATTCCACCTGCCAGTTCTGCTTTTGCCTTGTATTTTTCTCCAAAAATATTTCCCACTTTCACTCCTGCTGCTGACAGGATGAAGGTGATAACACCAATAAAGCTGGCTGCAATCACAATATTTACATCTAAAAATGCAAAGGTAATGCCAACAGCCAATGCGTCGATACTGGTTGCCACTGCCAGAGGAAACATTTTTCTGGCCTCCATGCCTCCCACGGGACATGTTTCCTCTTTATCCAGGGCTTCCCGTATCATATTCACTCCGATAAAACCAAGGAGGAAAAAAGCAATCCAGTGGTCTATTGCCGTAATCTTATCTTTAAACTGACTTCCAAGGACATATCCAATCACTGGCATCAATGCCTGGAATCCTCCAAACCATAATCCAGCCAGAATCATGTGCCTGGGTGCCAGCTTTTCTGTTGCAAGTCCCTTACAGACAGAAACAGCAAAAGCATCCATGGACAGCCCAACCGCAAGAGTAAATAGTGAAATAATATCCATCTTCAAAACTCCTAGTATAATAATGGTGTAGTCAGTAAGACTACTTGGTTAATAAGTTTCTA
>USPF01000033.1 GCA_900556555.1 uncultured Blautia sp. | reverse complement strand
AACACAAGGGAAACAATAAGGGAAAGCTCACCTGCGACAAATCCAGTGTTTTCAATGGTTTGCGGAGAATTTAATAACAAAATATAACAGTTATTAAATTTCTTAAAACAGGTGAAATCTCAATTTCAGTTTGCAGGAGAGTCAAACAAAGAAACAACTTAAACCGAAGGAGGAAAACAGACGCTATGTACAGAAATACTACAATCATAAAAGACAAAAAAGGCAGGGATGTTCTTCTTAGAAGTGCGGAGGAAAAAGATGCGGAGGCTCTAATTGACTATATGAAAATCACAGCAGCCGAAACACCATTTTTGCTTCGTGAACCTGACGAAATCTCATTGACCATAGAGCAGGAACAAGTTTTTATAAAGGCGAAAAAGAATAGTGAGAATGAACTTTTATTAATTGCTGAAATCGGAGGCAGACACATAGGGAATGCTTCTTTGATGAGTGCCGGAGGATTCAAAAGATACCGCCACAGATGTGAGATTGCCATTGCACTTTATCAGGAATACTGTGGATTGGGAATCGGGAAAGCAATGCTGGAAATGGTTTTGGATATTGCAAAAAAGGCCGGATATGAACAGGCAGAGCTTGAGGTAATTGCCAATAATAAGCCTGCCATAGCTTTGTATGAGAAACTTGGATTTCAAAGGTACGGAACTTTTCCGGATAACATGAAGTATGCAGATGGCTCCTATGCTGATGCATATTGGATGATGAAAAAACTTTGAGGAGAAAAGCAATGATTGTTTTACTGAGTGGTGCATCTCATACAGGAAAAACGTTGTTGGCACAAAAACTTCTGGAAAGATATCAATACCCGTATTTATCCATTGACCATTTAAAAATGGGGCTGATTCGCAGTGGAAACACAGAACTTACTCCCACGAGTGCTGATTCGGAATTGACAGAATATCTGTGGCCCATTGTCTGTGAAATCATAAAAACAGCCATAGAAAATAAACAAAATCTGATTGTAGAAGGGTGCTATATTCCCTTTGACTGGAAAAAGGATTTTGCGAAAGAATATCTGGAACATATCAGAGATTATTGTCTTGTGATGAGCGAGAAGTATATAAAAGAACACTTTGGGGATATCAAGTTCTATGCAAGTGCCATTGAAAACAGGTTACAGGATGAAGATTGTACTTTGGAAAGCGTCTTAGAAGATAATGCACATACATTAGAACTTGCAAAGCAGAATGGAATAAATACGATTTTGATTGATCAGGAATACAAAATCGATATAGATTTGTAGCAAAAGCTGAGAAACCTTTCAGCAAATCACATCATCGGGAGAAGGGGTGTTTTATCGTATGGTAAAGGATACCAAGAATTATTATGGGAGTTTGTGCACGGAATTATATGAAATATTACATAAAGATGCACCGGAAGATGAACTGATTTTTTATTTATCCTATGCAAAACAAGGAATGAAAATTTTGGAGCCATTATGTGGAAGTGGCCGGTTTTTCATTCCATTTATGGAAAGACAGTTAAATATTTTTGGTGTTGATTTATCAAAAGAGATGCTTCAAAAGCTAATAGAAAAACAGCCAGATGCCAAGGTGGTTCAAGCGAATCTTTTAGAATATTCTTCTGAGGAAAAATTTGATTATATTTTTATTACATCTGGTTCCGTCTCTTTATTTACAGATATTGCTTTATGTAAAGAAATTTTAAACGTGTTAAAAAGAATGTTAGCTCCGAATGGAACATTGGTTTTTGCTGTTGATACAGTAGCCAATATATGTCCAGAGGATACGGAATATAGAACAGATGTTGTAAAAGAAACAAAAGATGGATACAAATTGATTTTAAAGACAAAAAATCATTATGATGTTCAGAGCCAGACCCAGTTTTCACCAGGACTTTACGAATTGTATCATGGAGATACGCTGATACAGAGTGAACGAATGGATTTCCAGACGCACCTTTATAAGTTTGGAGAGATGGAACAATATTTAAGAGAAATCGGTTTTTCAAAAGTGAAAACATACGCATCCTTTTCTAAAGAGCTTGCAGTGAGTGATAATGATGAGATGTTTTTGTTTGAATGTATGGAATAAAAATATACATGTTGGTGAATTGATTAGAATTTGCGGAGGTGAATAGTATGAAGTGCCCATATTGCGGTGAAGAAATGATAAAAGGATTCTTAATGAGTTCGAGAGATATTACTTTTGCAATTGACAATCCAAACGGTAAGCTTTTTCGGAGTAAAAAACGTGAGGATTTGGAATTGAGTAAAGGTTCAGGGGGGATACCTCATTGTGAAGCTTATCATTGCAGTAGTTGTAAAAAAGTTGTGATTGATTATGCAAATAGATAAAATCCAGTTTTGAGGAGGAATGTAATGGCATCAAGTAAAGAATATTTAGAGTTCGTTTTAGGACAGTTATCTGAACTGGAAGAAATTACTTATAGAGCTATGATGGGGGAATTTATTATCAAGTATCGTGGCAAGATTATAGGCGGTATCTATGATGATAGATTGCTTGTTAAACCAGTGAAATCTGCAATTCGTTATATGCCTATGGCTCTGTATGAGTTGCCCTATGAGGGAGCAAAAGAAATGTTGCTGGTCGATGAAGTTGATAATAAGGAGTTTTTGACAGGCTTGTTTCATGCAATGTATGATGAACTGCCAGATCCAAAATCGAAAAAGAAGAAATAAACAACTTCCAGCGATACGAAGAATTTGAAGTTTAGAAAGGAAACGTTTGCTTGCTCGATGGAGATAATTTATTTCCTTATTTAAATACATAGATATTCCACAATTGTATCAAAATATAGATGTTTAGTGATATATAAGTGGAAGTAAAATTGACATTAATATAAATACAATATAACATGGTGATATCAATGTGGAAAAAGGTGGTTGCTGTGAAAATAAATTCATCAATTCTTGAAGCAATAAAAAATAACAACAATATGATTACTACTGCACAAGTTGTAAAAATGGATTTTTCTCGATATCTTCTTTCAAAGTATGAGAACGAAGAAATGTGAAGCAGGAGGCTTTTATTACTTGAAAAAAATTTTGAGTGACAAGAAAGAAAAGATTAAGACGTTTATAATCTGTGGGATGATTTTTACAGGAGCGTTATCTATGATTGCTCTGATAAGTGGTTTTATCATGAGATTATTTGGATTTCAATACGAATCTGTAGGCAGCATAATATTATTTTTTATCATAGCTGCACTGATGTCCTTCCCATTGAATTTGATTGCTGGAGGGTTGCCAAAAGCATTATTTGAACTTGGAAGGATAAAGAAGCAAAGTGCATTTTTCTTGTATTTAGCACTAGATACAATTGCCACAAGTGTTGGATTGGAAATCGTGGATTACTATATGAAATCTGTTTCGGCTACAACACTTTCTATCCTTGTGATTTCTTTTTTATTAGCACTACCGGGAAAAGGCGATTTCAAGGATAAGAAAGAGGAATAAACCAAACCACCGTCTGGAGTTATTCATACGGTGGTTTTGGCGGTTTTATCACTTAAATATGTAAATCTTTTTTATCAAATATCGTAATTCCCATGAGATAAAGTCCAATCCCTCCGATTCCCAAAGCAACAGCCCCGATGATTGCACTGCTCTCATTTGCTATGATTCCGTTGGCGTCAAACAAAGTAAAGAAAGTAAAGTATTTTGCCGTTTCCGCCCTTTCCCCTGCATTTGCAAGCATTTGGAGCACATACATAAGTGCTGGAATACCGGCTCCGAAAGCAATGCTGTATTTTGTATCTGAAAAAATGCAGGATGCCAGAAAACAGATTCCGCCGATAAATAAGTGCAGGCACAACAGGGCGGCGTTTAGTTTCAGAAGTTCTGAAAGTACAAGTTCACTGGGGAAGTTTGCCTCTGCAATTACAATCTCCAGTCCAGTTGTATATAGAACAAGCAGCAGGATTCCGCTGATAAGAACGAAGGCCTGTGTTGCTGCAACAGTCCTGCGTTTTACCGGTGCTGCCAGCAAGGCGGTCATTGCACCCTTATCTACATATTTGGCAATCAGACCGTTTCCTCGTAAAATACAAAATACCATAGGAAAAACTAACAAGATAAATCCGTAAAGGTAGGAAATCATAAATCCGATTAGGCTTGTAGCTCCTGCGGTCATTCCCACTGACGCCATGATTTCAGGCATTACCTCATAAAAACTATCCAGTGTTTTCATCATTTCAGGGTCATACATAGTGATGATAATGGAAACATACATGGTGATGACAGCGGCAAAAATGAGGAGTATTTTCAGGCTGCCCTTCATTTCCCGTTTATACAGAGCGGTATTAAGCATTCTTTTCACCTCCGTAATAATCCATAAAAATAGTTTCAAGACTTTGCTTTGCGGCTACTGTAACCGTAGAACCATGGCAGTTTCCATTAAAATCTTTTGCAAAGTTTTCTGCCTGTTCCGGTGAGTCTAAACGGACTGTATAGGTGTGCATGTGGCGTTTTCTCAAGGTTTCAACAGAATCAACTGCACAGAGTTTTCCATTTCGGATTATTCCGATACGGTCGCAGGTACGTTCTACCTCATCAAACATATGGCTTGACAGAAGAATGGTTTTCCCTTTCTTTTTTTCTTCCGTAATCAATTCCACAAAACGGGTCTGCATCAGCGGGTCAAGCCCGCTTGTAGGTTCATCCAAAATCAAGATATCCGGGTCATGCATAAAGGCGGCAACAATACCCAGCTTTTGTTTCGTTCCCTTACTCATTTTTTTGATTTTGGATTTGGGGTCTAATTCAAAGCGGTCAAGCATTTCCTGTATGCGGTTTCCCTTGCCTATATTCCGGTATTCTGACAGGAATTTCAGAAATCCGGTTCCCGTCATATCATCAAAAAAACTGATTTCTCCAGGAATATACCCAAGTTTTTTTTGAATGGTCTCCCTGTTTTTCCAGCAGTCCTGCCCGTCAATCTGACAGCTTCCAGTTTTAGGTTTGATAAATCCCATCAGATGACGGATGGTGGTTGTTTTTCCAGCTCCATTTGGACCCAAAAATCCAAATACCTCACCCTTTTCCACCTGAATAGAGATATCGAAAATTCCTTTGCCAAAACCGTAATCTCTGGTTAAGTTCTGGATATGTATTTCACTCATTGAAACGCCTCCTTTGCCTGAATGGAATTGCTTTTTTATCATTATACTGGATTGACTTAAATTTACAAGAGGTCTAGAAATACCTTTTCATCAGTACATCCGTTTTTGCAATGTGATTTTGAGATTCTGAATCAGTATAGTAAGACAAGCATCGTTATGATATACTTATAGGAAAGTAGGTAGAAATTGTAAAATGACATATATCGGCCTACAAACAAAGAGCAGCAATAGGCCGAAACCATCAATACGAAGATTTCAACCTACAAAATAACAAGCCAAATAGGCCAAAAGTAGAAGCATTAAGAAATCCACCTACTAAAATGTGTTAAAAAGTAAGTTGGATTTTGAGAATCGATAATCTTGGCCTGTCACCACGTTTAAAATATAGGTCGTGAAGGAGATATTTACCTGTATAGCCTATTTGAACTGTGAAAAGGTAGGCTATAATCTATGAACAGGTGTAAGGAACCTACTATAATCAAGAAATGAGATGTGAATGAAATTTATGAAACAATTAAAAAAAGCGACTGCCTACTATCACCTTCCCGGATTGTTTGAGTTTTATGAACTGTATAGGGAGTTTCTGCCCTTATTCTGCGAGCACAGAGAATATTTTTATGACTGGTGTGAGATAGGCTCTGTCTATGGTGCTCCGGCAGATTGTATTTGGGGTGGAGGCCGTATGGGAGAGGGAAATCATGATCCAGAAGAGGTTCTGGCACTGATGCAGGAATACGGGATTTCAGCTAGGCTGACATTTAGTAATTCTATGCTTGAGGAGAGACATCTTTTAGATCCAAAATGCAATAGGCTCTGTGCCGTGTTTGAGAAAAAGAATCAAACACGAAATGGCGTGATCATTCACTCAGAGCTACTTTTGGATTATCTGAAAAGAGAGTACCCAGGTCTTTATTTTGTCTCCTCTACCACAAAGGTGCTGACAGATTTTCAACAGCTTGTGAAGGAAATAAACCGTGATGATTTTCTTTATGTGGTGCCGGATTTTCGCTTGAATAAATCGTTTGAGAAATTACATATGCTGTCAGAACAGCAGAAGGATAAAGTGGAATTTTTATGCAACGAGTGCTGCTGGTTTGGCTGTAAAGACAGAAAAGAATGTTATAAAACAGTCAGCCGCAAGAATCTTGGAGAAGACTGTCCGGATCATCCTTGTGCCGCTCCGGGTGCAGAAGAGGGCTATCGGTTTTCAAAAGCAATGGAGAATCCGGGCTTTATCAGTATGGAAGATATAAAGAATATTTATCTGCCAATGGGATTTTCTAATTTTAAAATCGAAGGCAGGGGACTTGGCAGTGCCCTGATTCTGGAATTTTTGCTTTATTATATGACAAAACCGGAGTATCATCTGCATGTCAGAGAAAAAATATATCTGGATAATACATTGGATTTATTTTAAATTCCATCTGCAACTGTCAGTTGACAGATTTCTAACTGTGGATGGTGGCTGGCAACCATAGAATTTGCTATGCTGAAGCAAGAAAAAATACGTAAGGAGGAGCCAGCATGATTTTGGCAGATAAAATAACAGATTTACGAAAGAAAAACGGATGGTCACAGGAAGAACTTGCGAACCGGCTGGGAGTTTCCAGACAGGCGGTTTCTAAATGGGAAAGTGCAGGGTCTATCCCAGATTTAAACAAGATCATTAAGATGAGCGATCTTTTCTCTGTGAGCACGGATTACCTTTTAAAAGATTCGCTAGAAAATGAAGAAGAAATAACAGCAATACCGGAAAGGAATGTATCAGGTTTCTATGTGGAGGAAGAGAATCTCAGGTCGATTTCCCTGGAAGATGCGAATTGCTATCTTGGGGTAGTGAGAAATGCTGCGTCAAAGATTGCGTTTGGTGTGCTGCTTTGTATTTTGTCTCCTGTTCTCTTGATCTGGCTGGGAGGTTTGTCTGATAAAGA
Source organism: uncultured Blautia sp. (assembly GCA_900556555.1). Taxonomy (GTDB): domain Bacteria; phylum Bacillota; class Clostridia; order Lachnospirales; family Lachnospiraceae; genus Blautia. The sequence continues at coordinate 19,795 of USPF01000033.1, read as the reverse complement.
AGGTGGATATGTCATTGCAGAAGGAGCCGCAGTAGGGATAGGAATGACCGTGCTTTTGCTTTCCGTTGCAGCAGCAGTGGCACTTTTCCTCATTTATGGAAGAAGGCTGGAACAGTATGCTGATCTGTACGTTATACGGAAATTTTCAGAAACTCTTAGAAGAAGGGGATTACACAAGGCGTAAGAAAATGGAGAACAAACGTAATGATATCATAGATACGATTTACTGGTGTACAGTAACTGCGGTTTACCTTGGCTGGAGTTTTGCGACAATGGAGTGGCATAGAACCTGGATTGTATGGCCAGTGGCAGGAGTATTTTATGGTGCGGTGCTTGGAATCAGTTCCATATTACGCCAAAGCAGATAACCATGAGAAAGGAAAGAAGATTTTATGGAATATCAAGAATTAAATGCGGAAATTATTAATAAATGGTGTCAGGAAGGCTGGGAATGGGGACAGCCAATTACTCATGAAATATATGAGAATGCAAAAAAAGGACTGTGGGGTGTATATTTAACACCGACCAAATTAGTTCCTAAGGAATGGTTCGGAGATTTGCAAGGTAAGAAACTTCTTGGATTAGCCAGCGGTGGTGGACAGCAAATGCCGGTTTTTACTGCTTTGGGTGCTGTATGTACGGTGTTAGACTATTCAGGAGAGCAGTGCAGAAGCGAGAAGATGGTTGCAGAAAGAGAAGGATACAGCATAGAAATTATACAGGAGGATATGTCGAAAAGACTTCCTTTCGACAACGAATCCTTTGATATTATTTTCCATCCGGTATCCAATTGTTACGTCGAAAAAGTCGATACAATTTTTAAAGAATGTTATCGTGTTTTGAAAAAAGGTGGAATATTCCTTGGGGGATATGACCTGGGAATTAACTATGTTTTCGATGATGAGGAAAAAGAAATGATTTATACACTCCCATTCAATCCATTGAAAAACCCCCAGCATTATCAGGACTCCATGAAAAATGACTGGGGAATTGCGTTTTCTCATACACTGGAAGAACAGATTGGGGGTCAGTTAAGGGCAGGATTTACTTTGACAGATTTATACGAAGACACAAATAGCTCAGGCAGGCTATACGAAAGAAAAGTACCTTCCTTTGTTGCTACCCGTTGTATAAAATAAAGGTGAAAAGCCGGAAAATATCTACCAGGATATGTTGTCATGGGAGATTATCAGCATCTTTTCCAAGAAGTTTTCAGTTGAAAATGTTATTTTGTGATTTTTGGCCTACATTTTTTAGGCGCAAATCGGTGGGGTTTCATAAATTCTGAAATCACACCTACTTAGTTTTAAGGATAAATAGGCTGCTGAGTAAGATTTTCTAAATCTGGCCTAGATTTTCCTCTAGAAAAATAAGTTGAAAAGTGGAAATTTCGGAATTTAGCCTATTTACGTTACAAAAAAGTAGGCTTTATAAGAGAAAAACTTGCAATCCCACCTATTCGACCCACGAAAAAGTAGGTTGGAACAAAGAAGTTATGAAATTTAGCCTACTATTTATGGTCTGGATGATAAAATTTCGGATTCTATCAATACGTTTTGGCGATGCTGGTTTACTTTTTTCAAGGTGTAACACCCCATGATGCAAGATTCCCTTATATTTTCTTGCCAGCTTATAAACGTTGTGCCAGCGGTGCGTGCTATAGCGGAGCACTTATGGCTTTCTGAACAAAAAACAAAAAACAGCTTTTATTTTCAGCCACTATTTGGTATAATAAAACACAGGATATTTCCTATAGGAGGTTGAAAATTATGGCGGAAGACAGAAATACGTATAAAATACATGATAATGGTTCTCTTGGGGAAGTACAGATTGCAGACGAAGTTGTTGCGATTATCGCAGGGCTTGCAGCTACAGAAGTAGAAGGTGTGGGTTCCATGGCCGGAAATATTACCAACGAATTAGTTGGAAAACTGGGTATGAAGAATCTTTCCAAGGGTGTTAAGGTAGATGTCCTGGAGGATGTAGTCTGTGTTGATTTGGCACTGAATATTGAATACGGATTTAATATTCTGGAAACCAGCAAGAGAGTACAGGAAAGAGTGAAGGCAGCCATTGAGAATATGACTGGCCTTACTGTTTCTGATGTAAATGTACGCATTGCCAGCGTAGAGATTGATAAAGTTCATTGACAAGTAAACATTCTAAAAGAGCAAGGTGATAAGGTGTCTTTTTTAGAGGCACCTTATCTTTTTAAGAAAATCATACCGACGGAGGAAATTATGGGTAGAAGAGAGATGAGAGAACACATTTTTAAGCTCCTTTTTGTAAGTGAGTTTAATGAAGCAGAGGAAATGTCTGAGCAGATGCAGCTTTATTTTGACAGCCTTGAGGATTTGACACCAGTGGAGCAGACTTATATGGAAACTAAGTTTGCCAGTGTAAAAGAACATCTGGAAGAGATTGATAACATTCTGAACGAAAATTCCACAGGCTGGAAGACAAAAAGAATGAGCAAGGTGGACTTAAATATTCTCCGTCTTGCTGTGTATGAAATGAAGTATGATGAGGACGTTCCTACCAAGGTAGCCATCAATGAGGCTGTTGAGATCAGCAAGAATTTCGGCGGCGAGGATTCGGCATCGTTTATTAACGGAATCTTAGGTAAAATTTCCAGAGAAAGCTTATGAACAGTATCTATTCTGTAGGCCAGGTGAATACCTATATCAAAAATATGTTTAATCAGGATTTTATGCTGAATAAAATCTATATCAAAGGGGAAGTGTCTAACTGTAAATACCACACCTCCGGCCACATCTATTTTTCGTTAAAAGATGAAACAGGAACCTTGTCCTGTGTTATGTTTGCAGGACAGAGAAAAGGTCTGGGGTTTCAGATGAAAAACGGAGACAAGGTAGTAGCAGGCGGCAGCGTCAGTGTGTATGAGCGGGATGGCAAATACCAGCTCTATGCCAGGGAGATTACCCTGGAAGGTGCAGGACTTCTCTATGAGCGTTATCTGGCACTAAAAGAAGAACTGGAAGAAATGGGCATGTTTTCAAAAGAGTATAAACAGCCCATTCCGGCTTATGTGAAAAAACTTGGGATTGTGACAGCACCTACCGGGGCAGCTATCCAGGATATCCGCAATATTGCAGGGCGGAGGAATCCGTATGTGCAGCTTGTTCTTTACCCGGCACTGGTGCAGGGAGAAGGTGCAAAAGAAAGCATTGTGAAAGGAATCGAGACTCTGGATGCCGCAGGCATGGATGTGATCATTGTGGGAAGAGGCGGTGGCTCCATAGAAGATTTATGGGCTTTTAATGAAGAAGAAGTAGCAAGGGCTATTTTTAATTGCCGCACTCCGGTGATTTCAGCAGTAGGACATGAGACAGATACCACAATTGCGGATTTTGTCGCTGATCTTCGGGCACCGACACCTTCGGCAGCAGCAGAACTGGCGGTAGCAGATGTCCGGCAGATTCTGGAAACCTTCCGGGCATACCGGCAGAAGCTGGAGCACAGCATGGAAAACCAGATTTATTTTCTGCGTCAGAGAATGAGACAGTATGAGATGAAGCTGGGATATGCCAGTCCTGCTTATCAGATACAGGAAAAGCGGACTCACCTGCTGGATGCGGAAGAAAGGCTTCACAGTGCCATGGAAAACCAGATTTTTAGGGCAAGGCAGAATCTGAATATTTATATTGAACGGTTAAAAGGATTATCTCCTTTAGATAAGCTGAACCAGGGATTTTCTTATGTGGAAGATAAAAACAATCACAGTGTCACCCAGATTGACCAGGTGAAGCCGGGAGACGTGTTAAAAATCCAGGTAACGGACGGAAAGATTACAGCAGAGGTTACAGAAACCATGGCACAGGAAAGGAGCAATGCTCATGGCAGCAGATAATGCAAAGGAAGTAAAAGAAGACCTGACAATAGAAGAATCCTTAAAAGAACTGGATGGGATTGTAGAGCGTCTGGAAAGCAGGGAAATCTCTCTGGAGGATTCTTTTTCTATATATCAGAAGGGTATGGAACTGCTCAGACAGTGCAGCAGCAAAATTGATACCGTTGAGAAAAAAATGTTGAAAATAAATGAAAATGGTGAATTCAGTGAATTTTAAAGAGGAATTGGAAAAAAGAACGCAGAATGCCTGGCAGGTCATTGAGTCCTATCTTCCAAAAGAAGATGGATTTTCCAGGACACTGGCTGAGGCAATGAATTACAGTATGAAAGCAGGCGGAAAACGCCTGCGTCCTGTGTTGATGTCAGCCATGTATGAGATGCTTGGGGGAAAATCGGACCTGGTGGAGCCATTCATGGCAGCCATAGAGATGATACACACCCATTCTCTGATTCATGACGATTTACCGGCTATTGATAATGACCAATACAGGAGAGGGAAAAAAACTACTCATGTGGTGTATGGAGAATCTGCTGCCATTCTGGCGGGAGATGCCCTTTTAAATTATGCGTATGAAACAGCATTTTGTGCTTTTGATCTGACGAAGCAGCCGGAAGAAATGCTCCGTGTGGCAAAAGCTCTGAAAATTCTGGGTGAAAAGACAGGAATCAGCGGAATGCTGGGAGGACAGGGGGTAGATGTTGAAAATGACGGAAGACCACTGTCTAAGGAAATGCTGGATTTTATATATGAGAATAAAACCTCTGCCCTGATTGAAGCGTCTCTTATGATAGGGGCTGTACTGGCAGGGGAAGAAAATCTTACCGAGATACAGCAGATTGGAAGCAATATTGGTATCGCTTTCCAGATTCAGGATGATATTCTGGATGTGACCAGCAGCCAGGAAGAACTTGGAAAACCTGTGGGGAGTGATGAAAAGAACCATAAGACCACCTATGTAACTCTGGAAGGAATTGAAAAAGCGGGAGAAGAGGTAAAGAGACTGACAGAACAGGCTGTTGAACTTCTTTATCAGCTTCCGGGAGAAAAGGAATTTCTAAAAGAAGTATTCCTTTATCTGTGTACCCGCAGAAAATAGAGGTGCATGACAAATGCTTTTAGAAAAAATTGAGAAAGCAAATGATATTAAACATATTCCGGTTGAACAGTTTCCGCAGCTTGCAGAGGAAATCCGGCAGTTTTTGCTGGAGCATCTGAGCAAAACAGGCGGGCATCTGGCATCCAATCTTGGGGCAGTGGAGCTGACCATGGCATTGCACTATGTATTCCAGCTTCCGGAGGATAAGATTATATGGGATGTAGGCCATCAGTCCTATACTCATAAAATCCTCACAGGAAGGAAAGAAGGATTTGAGCAGCTTAGAATGCTGGGAGGAATGAGCGGATTCCCAAAACGCAGTGAAAGTGCCTGTGATGCCTTTGATACGGGGCACAGTTCTACATCGATTTCCGCAGGAGTCGGATATGTATGTGCCAGAGATTTGCAGAAACAGGATTATCATGTGATTTCCGTAATCGGAGACGGGGCACTTACGGGCGGCATGGCATACGAAGCTTTAAACAATGCCTCATCCCTGAAAAAGAATTTTATTATTATCCTGAATGATAATGAAATGTCTATCTCAGAGAATGTAGGCGGTATTTCCAGTTATTTAAGCAATATGCGTACCGCAGAGGGTTATCACGGCTTGAAGACGGGAGTTAAAAACAGTTTAAACAAGATTCCGGGAATCGGCCCGGCAGCAGTGAAACAGATTCACAAAACAAAGGATACTATTAAGCGTCTGGTTATTCCGGGAATGTTTTTTGAAGATATGGGCATTACCTATCTGGGCCCTGTAAATGGTCATGATTGCCACAGGATGATCCAGGTATTCCAGGAGGCAAAAAAAGTACAGGGGCCTGTTCTCATTCATGTGAAGACAGAAAAAGGAAGGGGCTATGAGCCGGCTATGCGGCATCCGGCCAGATTCCACGGAACATCGGCTTTTGACCTGGAACACGGGCTTCCCATCAGCAATTCCGGGAAAGCAAACTATACAGATATTTTCTCAACGGTTATGAGAAAATTTGGTGACCGTGAGGAAAAAGTGGTGGCTGTAACAGCAGCGATGCCTGACGGTACAGGTTTGAAGAGATTCAGAAATATGTTCCCGGAACGGTTCTTTGATGTGGGGATTGCAGAAGAGCATGCGGTGACCTTTGCAGCAGGCCTGGCTCTTGGAGGGATGATTCCTGTTGTGGCAGTGTATTCCTCTTTTCTTCAAAGGGCGGTAGACCAGATTATTGAGGATGTATGTTTGCAGAACCTTCATGTGATTTTTGCAGTAGACCGTGCAGGCCTGGTAGGCAGCGACGGGGAGACACATCAGGGATGTTTTGATCTGACCTATTTATCCATGATTCCCAATATGACAGTCATGGCTCCTAAGAATAAATGGGAGCTTTCTGATATGATGAAATTTGCAGTGAAATATGACGGTCCTATTGCCATCCGTTACCCAAGAGGAGAAGCCTATGATGGGCTTGAGGAATACAGGGAACCCGTCATAAAGGGACACAGCGAAGTGATATATGAAGGAAAAGAGATTGCACTTCTGGCAGTAGGAAGCATGGTAAAAACAGCAGTACAGGTTCGTGAAATGCTGTTACAGGACAAGATAGCTCCTACTCTGGTAAATGCCAGATTTGTAAAGCCTCTGGATAAAAAGATGCTGGACCGTCTTGCAAAAGAGCATAAAATCCTTGTGACAATGGAAGAAAATGTAGCAGCCGGAGGTTTTGGAAGCCAGGTTGCAGACTATATGCGGAGGGAACATCCGGAAGTAAAAATACTGACCATAGCACTTCCGGACTCCTTTATAGAGCATGGAAATCCGGAAAAACTAAAAGAAAAAGCAGGAATTGATGCAGTTTCTGTTTATAAGAAGATAAAGGAGGCAGAATAGATGAAGGAGCGTCTGGATGTTCTGCTGGTAAAGCGTGGACTGGCAGTATCACGGGAAAAGGCGAAGGCTGTGATCATGGCAGGAAATGTCTATGTGGAGAACCAGAAAGAGGATAAGGCCGGAACAATGTTCCAGGATACGGTAAATATTGAAGTAAGGGGAAGTACCCTGAAATATGTCAGCAGAGGCGGGCTGAAACTGGAAAAGGCAATGACACATTTCGGTGTAACCTTAAAGGATAAGGTTTGTATGGATGTGGGTTCTTCTACAGGTGGATTTACGGACTGTATGCTCCAAAACGGTGCAGTGAAAGTGTTTGCCATTGATGTAGGTCATGGACAGTTAGACTGGAAGCTCCGTAATGATGAGCGTGTAGTGTGTATGGAAAAAACAAACATCCGCTATGTCGTGCCGGAAGATTTGGGAGAAGCAGCAGATTTTTCTTCTATTGATGTTTCTTTTATCTCCCTGACGAAAGTTCTGCTTCCTGTGTACCATCTTTTAAAAGAAGACGGAGAAGTAGTTTGCCTGATCAAGCCACAGTTTGAAGCAGGCAGGGAAAAAGTAGGGAAAAAAGGTGTAGTCCGTGATCCGGAAGTTCACAAAGAAGTGATCGAAAAGGTGATTTCCTATGGACAGAGCATTGGATATGCGGCACTTCATCTGGAATATTCACCCATTAAAGGCCCGGAGGGAAATATAGAATACCTTCTTCATTTAAAGAAGAAAGTAGATGGTATTCCGCAAGATGCGACTCTTGATGTGGAGGAAACCGTCAAAAAGGCTCATGGAGAACTGGATAAATAGTTATGAATAAATTTTATATTATTGCAAACAGTGAGAAAGACGAAGGAATGCAGGTGGCAGCTATGACAGCACGTTATCTGGAAGCTCATGGATGCTCCTGCATTATCCGGCCTGCTACTTCCGGTACCAGGGAGCCATTTCACCATTACACAGATATCAGCGGTATTCCGGAAAATGTGGAATGCGTGATTGTCCTGGGAGGAGACGGAACCTTACTGCAAGCCGCAAGGGATGTGGTGAGCCGCCAGATTCCGCTTCTGGGAATTAATCTTGGAACGCTGGGATATCTTGCAGAGATAGACCGTGAATCCATAGAGCCGGCATTGAATCATCTGATGGCAGATGAGTATATGCTGGAAAGCCGTATGATGTTAAATGGCAAGGTTTATCATAATGGCGAAGTTGTGGCAGAAGATGTGGCCTTAAATGATATTGTCATTGGGAGAGACGGTCCTTTGCGTGTGATTGGCTTTAATAATTATGTCAATGGGGAATTTTTAAACGCCTATAAAGCAGATGGCATTATTATCTCCACAGCTACAGGCTCTACGGGATACAGCCTTTCCGCAGGAGGCCCCATTGTGTCACCGGAGACCAATATTATGATCATGACCCCTGTGGCACCTCATACCTTAAATACAAGAAGCATTATTTTCCCGGCAGGAGATGAGATTGCCGTGGAAATCACCCATGGGGTACAGCCGGGACAGGGAAAGGCAGTTGCGTCTTTTGATGGTGATACGAATATTTCTATGACGGTTGGAGATAAGGTTGTGATCCGCCGCTCTGACAGAGATACAAAAATAGTAAAAATCAGTAATATCAGCTTTTTAGAGGTACTTCGGAAAAAAATGAAAAATTAGCAGGAGGATGAAAATGAAGATTGCCAGACATTCTAAAATAATTGAATTGATTCAGCAATACGATATTGAAACTCAGGAAGAACTGGCTGCACGTCTGAATGCTGCAGGATTCAAGGTGACTCAGGCAACCGTGTCCAGAGATATCCGGGAGCTGAAGCTTATGAAGGTTGCAAGACATGATGGAGGCTCTAAATATACCATTATGACTGCAAAGGATACACCGGACAGTGAGAAATATATCAGAGTGCTCAGAGAAGCGTTTCTGTCTATGGATGTAGCTCAGAATATTTTAGTGATCAAAACTTCTTCCGGAATGGCAAATGCAGCCGCAGCCGCCTTAGACCATATGAATCTTCAGGAGATTGTTGGAAGCCTTGCAGGTGATGATACCATAGCCTGCTTTAGTAAAACTCCGGAAGATACCATGGCATTGATGAATAAAATCAGGAAAATCATTCATGTATAAAAGAAAAGGGAGTGCTCCGGAATGTTAGTACATTTACATGTTAAAAATCTGGCATTGATAGAAGAAGCAGAGGTGGATTTTGAGGAAGGACTGAATATTCTCACAGGAGAAACAGGAGCCGGAAAATCCATTCTTATAGGTTCTGTAAATCTGGCACTGGGTCAGAAAATGCCAAAAGGAATCATCAGAGAAGGTGCGGTCAATGCCCTTGTAGAGCTGGTATTTCAGGTACGGCCCGATACAGAAGAAAAGCTAAAAGAATTAGGAATTTATCCGGAAGACGGACAGGTGATCATTTCCAGGAAGATTACAGGAAGCAGAAGCATCAGCAAGATCAACGGGGAAACCTGTACGGCATCTGCTATCCGGAAAATCGCTGCACTGCTTCTGGATATCCACGGGCAGCATGAACATCAGTCCCTGCTATACCCGGAAAAACAGATGGAGATTCTGGATGATTATGGGCAGAAAGAAATCCTTCCGCAAAAAGAGAAAGTTAAAAATCTTTACCAGGAATACAGCCAGATAAAAAAAGAACTGGACAGTTACCAGATAGACGAAGAGCACAGAAGAAGAGAAATCAGCTTCCTGGAGTATGAAATCCAGGAGATTTTGGAAGCTGCATTAAAGCCAAAAGAAGACGAAGAACTGGAGACAGCTTACCGAAGACTTTCAAACAGCAAGCAGATTACAGAAAGCCTGGGAATCGCATACCAGCTTACAGGATATGAGCAGGAGGGAGGGGGTCAGCAGGTAGGCAGAGCCCTGCAGAGACTCTCCCAGATTTCAGGATATGATAAAGGTCTGGAAGATTTATACGCTATGCTGAATGATATAGACAGCCTGCTTAATGATTTCAACCGGGAAATTTCTTCTTACCTGTCAGAATTTGTATTTTCAGAAGAAGAGTTTTTGCAGATAGAGACAAGACTGGACCTGATTAATCATTTGAAAGCAAAATATGGGCAGACGATTCCAGAAATTTTAGCCTACAAAGAAGAAAAAGAAAAAAATCTGGAAAAACTGGTGCATTTTCAGGAGCAAAAGGATGCTTTGGAAAAAGCATTAAGCGGGAAAACCGCAGAACTGAAATCTGCCTGTGAGGAACTGACAAAGATTCGGAAAAACTGGGCAAAAGAACTGGAAAAACAGATTGTTCTGGGACTGCAGGATCTGAATTTCTTAAATGTAGAATTTGAAATCTGCTTTCAGAAAAAAGAGCAGTTTACATCACAGGGGACAGATCAAATCTGTTTCATGATTTCCACCAATCCGGGAGAGCCGGTACGGGAATTGTCAAAAGTGGTGTCAGGAGGTGAGCTTTCCAGAATCATGCTTGCTATCAAAACGCTGATGGCGGATAAGGATGATACGGAAACCTTGATTTTTGATGAGATTGATACAGGTATCAGTGGAAGAACTGCTCAGAAGGTTGCTGAGAAAATGTCAGCAATCGGCAGGTCACGGCAGGTTCTTTGCATCACACATCTGCCACAGATTGCATCTCAGGCCAATGCCCATTATCTCATTGAAAAAAATGTGGAAAATATGGAGACAAGTACCAGTATCAGAGCTCTTTCCTATACAGAATCAGTGGAAGAACTGGCAAGAATGCTGGGCGGAGTGAAGATTACACAGGCTGTTTTGGAAAATGCAGCGGAAATGAAAGATTTGGCACAGCAACAAAAAAATACAAGAGTGAAATAGACAAAAGTTCACATACTAAAAAGGTACACAAAAGGTGTATCTTTTTTTGTTGTAAAAGTGAGTATTTTTAACAAAAATGAGAAAGGATGTGATTTTTTGTCTAAAAAACGTAATTATCGCCTCTTTCTTTTCGTATTATTAGTAGCGGATATTTTAGCAGCAGGCGGTTTTGGGATTAACAGGCTGAAGCAGGCTATTCCGGATACGGTTTATATCCGCTCCGGGCAGGAAGAGGAACTTACGGGTTTTCTGGATCTGCCTATGGTGACTTATCCAGATACGATTGATGTTTCGGAGAATGAAAGTTACCGGATTCCATGTTCTTTTTTAGGAATCTTTCCCCTGAAGCAGGTTCAGGTAAAAATGGTGGAGGATAAGATATTATCCGTATGTGGTATGCCGGTAGGATTGTACATGGAGACCCAGGGAGTCTTAATTGTGGATACAGGAGAAATCATGGGACAGGATGGCATTGTAAGAGACCCAGCTGCGAATATTGCAAAAGCAGGAGATTATATTTTAGAAGTAAACGGCTGCCCTGTCACCAGGAAAAAGCAGCTCATCAGCGAAATCCAGGACAGCAGAGGGGAAACCATGAATCTTCTGGTCAGCCGCAAGGGAGAGGAAATACCTCTTTCGCTGGAACCAGTGCAGACAGGGGAATCAGAATACAAACTGGGAATCTGGGTTAGAGATAATACCCAGGGAATCGGAACCATGACGTATATGGAACAGGATGGTACATTTGGTGCCCTTGGACATGGAATCAGTGATACAGACACAGGACAGCTTTTAGATGTATCAGGAGGAGAGCTTTACCAGGCACAGATACTTTCTATTATGAAAGGTGCAAAAGGTACGCCGGGAGAATTATCCGGATATATCGAATATCAGGATAGCAAGAAACTGGGACAGATTGTAAAAAATACAGAGGAGGGGATTTTTGGAAAAATATCTGATCCCAAGCAATGGCCGGTCATGCAGGCAGAAGTCGGATATAAACAAGAAGTAGAAGTAGGAGATGCAGAAATTGTCACGGATCTTGGCGAAGGTGCAAAGACTTATAAAATTCAGATTACAGATATTTATAAGGAGCGTGCAGATACAAACAAAGCTTTTGAAATCCAGGTTACAGATTCCAGGCTTCTGGAAAAAACAGGGGGGATTGTCCAGGGGATGAGCGGCAGTCCGGTTTTGCAGAATGGAAAAATCATAGGAGCCGTGACACATGTATTTGTCCGTGATCCGGCAAAAGGATACGGCATCTTTATAGAAAATATGTTGTGGTAAGTTGTCGAAAATTGTGTGATGATAAACAAAAAATGTAGAATTATTAAATAAATTATCAGATATAAAGATAAATTGTAAGATGATTCTCCTTGATTTGGATAGGAACTGATAATATAATACTAATAGTCTTCAGGATGACGATTCAAAAGGGCGCCCGTCATATGCTGGAGAAAAGAGTTGTAACAAAAAAGATGGAGGATAAGTAATGGAGAAGTTAAATGTCGCTATAGCAGATGATAATGAGAAAATGTTAGATTTGCTGGGAAACCTGATTAATGAAGACAAAGAGCTGGAATTAGTAGGGCATGCTAATAACGGCGCCGGATTATACGATATCATAAAAGAAAAAGAGCCAGATGTTGTACTTTTGGATATTATTATGCCGCAGGTAGACGGACTCACTGTTATGGAAAGAGTGGGAAAAGATACAAATTTGAAAAAACATCCAGCATTTATTGTTGTATCTGCTGTGGGACAGGAACAGATCACGGAAGATGCCTTTCAGTTAGGGGCAAACTATTATATATTGAAACCATTTGATAACAATATGCTGCTTTCCAGAATCAAACATGTACGGCAGGCAGGGCAGGAAAAAAAGAAAGAATTGAAAAAAGTAAATGCTTATGAGAGCAGCAGCAGTTATTTTGAACGGAATCTGGAAGCAGATGTTACCAATATTATCCATGAAATCGGTGTTCCGGCACATATCAAGGGGTATCAGTATTTGAGAGATGCCATTATATTGTCAGTGAATGACTTAGAAATGTTAAATTCCATCACAAAAATATTGTATCCTACCATTGCCAAGAAACATCAGACCACGCCAAGCAGGGTGGAGCGTGCCATCCGGCATGCCATTGAGGTTGCATGGAGCAGGGGAAAAATGGATACCATTGATGAATTATTTGGATATACTGTGAGTACCGGGAAGGGAAAACCGACAAACTCTGAATTTATTGCACTAATTGCAGATAAAATACGGCTGGAATATAAAAAATAACATAAAGAACTTTCCTTTGCTGCAGAAATGGGGTATAATATTTGTATGAATCTGGCAAGGAGGGTATTTTTGTGAAAAAAATATTATTTGTAGCATCAGAGGCAGTGCCTTTTATTAAGACCGGGGGATTAGCAGACGTTGTAGGAGCCCTGCCAAAATGCTTTGATAAGGAAAATTTTGATGTAAGAGTAATCATTCCTAAATATTCATGTATGAAAGAGGAATATAAGAATCAGCTCCAGTATGTAACTCATTTTTATATGGATATTGGATACAGACGTGAATATGTAGGAATCATGCAGCTTATATATGAAGGTGTCCAGTATTATTTCATTGACAATGAATACTATTTCTCAGGATACCAGCCATACGGGGATATCCGTTTTGATATTGAGAAATTTGCATTTTTCTCCAAGGCAGCACTTTCTATTTTGCCAGTGATTGATTTCAGACCGGATTTGATTCACTGCCATGACTGGCAGACAGGGCTGATTCCTGTTTATTTAAAGGATAAATTCCAGGAAGGACCATTTTACCAGGGCATCAAGACTGTTATGACCATACATAATTTAAAATTCCAGGGAACATGGGATATCAAGACCATGCGTGAACTGACAGGTCTTCCGGAATACCTCTTTACACCGGATAAACTGGAGGCATACAAAGATGCGAATATGTTAAAGGGCGGTCTGGTATATGCAGATGCTATTACTACAGTAAGTAACACCTATGCAGAAGAAATCAAGACTGAGTTTTACGGGGAAAACCTGGATGGACTCATGAGAGCGAGAGCACATGATCTGCGCGGTATTGTCAATGGACTGGATTATGATGAGTGGAATCCTGAGACTGACAAGATGATTGCAAAGAACTTTAATGCAAAGAATTTCCGCAAAGAAAAAGTAAAAAATAAAGTTGCACTCCAGAGAGAGCTGGGATTAAATGAAGATCCGAAAGCCATGATGATCGGTGTTGTTTCCAGACTTACCGACCAGAAAGGATTTGACCTGGTAGCTTATATTATGGATGAGCTGTGTCAGGATAATGTCCAGATAGTAGTGCTTGGAACCGGTGAGGAGCGTTACGAAAATATGTTCCGTCACTTTGCTTGGAAATATCAGGGAAAAGTTTCTGCGAATATTTTCTATGACAATGCACTGTCACACAGAATTTATGCTTCCTGCGATGCTTTCCTAATGCCATCTCTGTTCGAGCCATGTGGACTGAGCCAGTTGATGAGCCTTCGTTACGGAACACTTCCGATTGTGCGTGAGACAGGTGGACTGAAAGATACGGTAGAACCTTACAATGAGTTTGAGGGAACCGGAACAGGATTCAGCTTTACCAATTACAATGCACATGAGATGCTTGCAACCATCCGCTATGCAGAAGGTGTTTACTATGATAAGAAGAGAGAGTGGAACAAACTGGTAGACCGTGCCATGGCAAAAGATTTCTCATGGTCTAATTCTGCAAAGCAGTATGAGGAAATGTATAACTGGCTGATTGGATATTGATGAAAATGATGTTTAGGAGCTGTCGTTTACCGGCAGCTCTTTTTCTCACACGGAGGAAAGAAACGTGAAACTATTACTTGCAGAAGACGATGATAAATTACGTGGGGAACTGAAAAAATTTTTTTCCATGCACGGATATGAAACAGAAGAAATCACAGAATATGGGTGTATGGAAGAAAGAATCTTAACAGCAGGGGGCCAGCTTTTGCTATTGGATATCAATTTACCTGTTCTGGATGGGAAATATCTGTGTAAGGAACTTCGCAAGAAGACATCCATGCCCATTATTATGATCACCAGCCAGAACACAGAGTTAGATGAGCTGCTGTGCATGAACTATGGGGCAGATGATTTTGTGGCAAAACCATTTAATCCGCAAATTCTTCTGGCACATGTGGAAGCTGTACTGAAACGTGCTTACGGAAAACAGCAGGAAACAGATAAGATGGATTGCGGTGGATTTTATCTGGAGACAGCAAGAGGAATCATAAAAAATGGAGAACAGGAAGTAGAACTGACAAAAAATGAAAGCCGTATTTTATACAGTCTTGCAAAAAACAGAGGAAAGATTGTTTCCAGAGATCAGCTTATCAATGATTTGTGGGACAGTGAGCTATTTGTGGATGACAATACCCTGACTGTAAATGTCACCAGGCTCCGCAGCAAATTAGAGAGTATAGGAATGAAAAATGTGATTCATACAAAGAGAGGACAGGGATATTTTTTAGAATGAATTATAGAGAATATTTGAAAGACCGATGGTTGCATGGCCTGCTTTTGGCAGGCTTTTTGTTTCTGGAAATTTCATTTGGAATCTTGAGCAAGGTTCCAGCTTTTTATCTGTGGATCACAGGCGTAGGAACTATAGGGATCTTTTTCTTTCTTTCCTATGTGAGTTATGCAGAAAGAAAAAATTTTTATCAGGATATGGAAAAAAACAGACGCAGTCTGGACCAGGCTTATCTTTTGCCAGAACTTCTGGAAAGACCGGAGTTTTTGGAAGGAAAAGTGATGTATGATGCCATGTTGGAAATGGAGCGTTCCATGGCAGAGAGGATTCAAAAATTTGAAG
This sequence comes from uncultured Blautia sp., assembly GCA_900556555.1. GTDB lineage: Bacteria > Bacillota > Clostridia > Lachnospirales > Lachnospiraceae > Blautia. The sequence continues at coordinate 4,235 of USPF01000033.1, read as the reverse complement.
AAAATAACAGGGAATATAAGGAATACATCGAATTGTGGGTACATGAAATCAAGCTTCCTATTGCGACAGGAAAACTTCTGGTAGAAAACAACCGGGAGTTTTATGATGAAAGTATGATGGAAGAATTAGAGCAGATTGATGCTTATACGGAGCAGGCCTTGTTCTATGCAAGGAGCAACTATGTGGAAAAGGATTATGTGTTAAAGAGGGTGTCTTTGAAACAGATCTGTACAGAAACGATTCAGAAAAACCGCAGATTGCTTCTGAAAGAAACGATTCAGATCAGCCTTCATGATTTGGATGAGATTGTATTTTCTGACAGTAAATGGCTGGCATTTATTCTCCAGCAGATTCTTTCTAACAGCGTAAAGTATATGGGGGAAGGAGAGCGGAAGCTGGAGTGGTATGCCAGGGTGCAGCAGGAAAAGGTAAAATTATATCTTCGTGATACAGGAACAGGAATTTCGGCAAAGGATCTGCCGAGAGTTTTTGAGAAAGGATTTACCGGAGAAAATGGCAGAGCTGGGAAAAAATCTACGGGTCTGGGATTATATCTGTGCAGAAAGCTCTGCGAAAAAATGGGGCATAAGCTGGAAATTGTTTCTTCCCAGGGGAAGGGCTGCCAGGTGATTATCAGCTTTCCAAAAGGGAGTATGACAGGAGAAATTTTTTAACCTTACAAAAATGAAAGGAAAGTGTAAGTCAAATCAATGGGTTTTACGGGAAATTTCCTGTATGATAGAGTCATCACAGGAAAGGAGCAAAAGGATGAATACAGTATTAGAGGTAGCAAATGTCGAAAAATATTATGGAAATAAAGGAAATCTTACGAAGGCATTAGATAAAATCAGTTTCAGAGTAGAAGAAGGAGAGTTTGTGGGAATTATGGGAGCCTCAGGTTCCGGAAAGACAACACTGCTCAACTGTCTTTCTACCATAGACCGGATTACCAGTGGGAAAATTGTGGTGGATGACATTGATATCACCAGATTAAAAGGAAATCATTTAAACCGATTCCGGAGAGAAGAATTAGGATTTATTTTCCAGGATTTTAATTTGCTGGATACTCTGACCGCCTATGAAAATATTGCCCTGGCACTGACAATCCAGAGGGTAAAACCTGAGAAAATTCAGAAAGATGTAGAAAAAATGGCAGAGCAACTTGGAATCACCCAGGTTCTTCATAAATATCCTTACGAAATGTCAGGAGGCCAGAAGCAGAGAGTTGCCTGTGCCAGAGCCATGGTTGCGAATCCCAAACTGGTGTTGGCAGATGAACCGACCGGGGCTTTAGATTCTAAGTCTGCCAGAATGCTGCTGGAGAGTTTTCAGTATATGAACCAGAAGCTTGGGGCAACCATCCTTATGGTCACCCATGATGCTTTTACTGCCAGCTATGCAGACCGTATTCTGTTTATCAAAGACGGAAAATTGTTTAATGAGCTGCACAGAGGAGAAGATTCCAGAAAAGAATTTTTCAATCGTATTATTGAGGTAGTGACTCTTCTGGGAGGTGAGCTGAACGATGTTATTTAGGCTTTCTGTAAAGAATATGAAAAAAAGCTTCAAGGATTATGCTATTTATTTTGTGACTCTGATTTTAGGTGTGGCTATCTTTTATGTGTTTAATTCCATGGATTCACAGCAGGCCATGGAGGTTATCAGCAGTTCCACCTATGACATCATGAAATTAATGATTCAGATGCTCAGCGGCATGTCAGTATTTATTTCGTTTATCTTAGGATTTTTAATCGTATATGCTAATAATTTTTTGATTAAGCGTAGAAAACAGGAGTTTGGTATTTACCTGACACTTGGAATGGGAAAAGGGCAGATTTCCAGAATCTTACTTAGTGAAACCTTTCTCATCGGGCTTGTTTCTCTTGCAGTTGGGTTGCTTTTGGGGATTTTCGGTGCACAGTTTATGTCTCTTCTGGTGGTGAAGATGTTCGGAGGCGTGATGGATGGATATCAGTTTGTATTTTCCAGGAATGCATTTTTTAAAACCATCTTATACTTTACCATCATGTTTGCCATTGTAGCTGTTTTTAATGTAGTGAGTATTTCGAAATGCCGGCTGATCAAGCTGCTTTCCGCAAGAAAGCAAAATGAGCAGGTAAAGATGAAAAATCCGGTATTCTGTTTCCTGGTGTTTTTAGTGGCACTTATTGATTTGGGAATCCAGTATTATCTGGTTTGTCATCCGGACAGGCTGGAACAATCTCAAGTGGGTATGATCATTCTGGCAGGATGCATTGGCACGTTTTTGTTTTTTTGGTCGCTTTCTGGCTTTTTGCTGAATGTTGTGCAGAAAAGCAAACGTTTTTATCTGCGGGACTTAAATGCCTTTGTCCTCCGCCAGATTCACAGTAAGGTAAATACCATGGTATTTTCCATGACTGTGATCTGCCTGATGCTGTTTGTGACGATTTGTGTGCTGGCTGGCGGCCTTGGGCTGAACAGTGAGTTTCAGAAAATGTTGGGAGAGCTTACTCCTGTGGATGCTAATTATTCCATGTATTATTCAGAAGAATATGGAGGAAATGAGCAGGCAGGACAAAAACTGGAAGCATTAAAACAGGAGCAGCAGGAAAGAGGAGTTTTTGCTTCGGATGCTGTGCAGGTCACCATCTATAGGACAGAGCAGCTTACCATGAAGGACACCATGGGAAAAAATATTCTTAATTTCACAGCCATGATGGATTTTCCGGCCTATAAGATGACAGAACAGATTTTGAAGGTATCGGATTATAATAAAATTGCAAAATTATACGGAGCAGAGCAGCTGGAAGTACCGGCTCATACCTATGCGGTGGTAAGCGACTACGAAATGTTTACAGAAGTAAGAAATCCTCTGCTCAAAGAAGGATATAAGATTTCTCTGGATGGGCAGGAATATACACCGGCATATCCGGAATGTAAGTACGGTTTTCTAGAAATGATGGCAAATCATGCCAACAGTGGGATTATTATTTTGCCGGATGACAGTGTAAAAGAAGAATGGAAAAACGAAGAGTTTCTGGCTGTAAATTACCAAGGAGAAACAAGGGATGAGTTAAGTGAAGTGGAAGGCCAGGCAGTTTCTTTGGAAAAAGATGGAATTTTATTTACAAGCAAAATTCAGATTGTAGAAGTCAGCGGCGGACTTTCTGCTACGATTACCTTTGTTGCCATTTATCTTGGAATTATCTTTTTGATCTCCAGTGCAGCGATTCTGGCTTTAAAGGAGCTTTCAGAGAGTTCCGATAACAGAGAACGGTACGATATGCTGCGGAAAATCGGTGCAGATGAAAAAATTATTTCCAGAGCTTTATTCCGCCAGACTGCCTTGTTTTTCTTCCTGCCTCTTTTGGTTGCACTCATTCATTCTGTTTTTGGAATGACGTTTATCGGCCTGATGTTGGAGAGTATGGGCAAAATAGGAAGTTTGTCATCTATTTTAACCACAGCAGGTATCCTTTTGGTGATTTACGGAGGTTATTTCCTGATTACATATTCCGGTAGTAAACGGATTATTAAAAATTCATAGCAGAAAACCATAAAATCAGTTATAGAAACAGGAAATCTTGTCATACTAAGAAGGTACATGCAGAGCATATCTGCAAACAAAACACAGGAGGAATTTGATCATGACAGAGATTTCAGTACTTGATTTACAGAATCTGCGCCATTTAATCAGCGGATTTGACACCACCCACTGCAAAATGCAGGATTATGCCCATGAGGCTCAGGATCCCCAGGTAAAACAGTTTTTCCAGAAGTCAGCACAGTCTGCATTGGAAAGCAAACAGCAGCTTATGACTTTTTTACAGTAGGAGGGACAAGGATATGACAGACAAAACAATGGTAGCAGATACCCTGGCAGGGATTAACGGTGAACTGGTACGCTATGGAGAGATGATTCCCCAGACGGAGAACCAGCAGTTAAAGCAGACGTTGAAACAGATGAGAAACCAGTGCGAGATGTCTCAGGAAGAAATTTATCAAATGGCAAGAGCCAAGAGCTATTACGTTCCGGCAGCTTGTGCAAAACCAGACGAGGTTGCACATGTACGTTCTATTTTGAGCCAGCCGTCTATGCAGTAAACAGAATATTTAAAAAAAAGAGTCCTTTTCTGCAAGAGAAAATCTGTGGAAAAGGGCTTTTTACACATCTATAAAAGCTGCAAAAAATGTAGAAAAAGAACCTACAAAAGTTACAGCGAAAAACGGAAGTGATTCATTGACTCTCGATA
>USPF01000032.1 GCA_900556555.1 uncultured Blautia sp. | reverse complement strand
TCTGTACACGTTCTCCCGTGTATAAACCAGTTGTACCAGCATCACCTGTTTTTGTCTTAAATACCTCACCTGTGATTCCTACCAGGTCTCCAATATCCATTTTCTTAAAGTCTTTGTAAGCTTCTTCTCCTACATTGTCTCTTGCTACATAAGACTGGATAGCACCCTGTAAATCCTGAACACTGCAAAAAGAAGCCTTACCCATAACACGTTTGGACATCATTCGTCCTGCCAGAGTAACGGTTTTACCCTCTAATTCATCAAAAGCATTTTTTACTTCCATGCTATGGTGTGTTACATTAAATTTTGTAATCTGAAATGGATCCTTTCCATTTTCCTGCAAATCAGCTAATTTCTCACGGCGAACCTTTAATAACTGATTTAAGTCCTGTTCCTGTGTCTTCTTCTGCTCTGCCACTTTTCACACTCTCCTTCGTTTATTTTAATTAAATGTTTCTTTCAATACCAAGAACTTTATATTCCATCACACCGGAAGGCATTTCAACAGAAACGGTTTCACCGATAGAAGCGCCAATCAGTGCTTTTCCTACTGGTGATTCGTTAGAAATTTTTCCTTCCAGGCTATTTGCTTCTGTAGAACCAACAATCTTGAACTCGATTTCTTCTTCGAATTCTACATCATATACTTTTACTTTACATCCAACGCTGATTTTATTTACGTCTACTTCATCCTCTACTACAACTTCTGCGTTTTTGAGGATTTTCTCTATCTGCTCGATTCTTGCCTCGATATCTCTCTGCTCGTCCATAGCTGCATCATACTCAGCATTTTCAGATAAGTCACCCTGTTCTCTTGCTTCTTTGATTTTTTCTGCAACTTCTTTTCTCTTTACGATTTTTAAATCGTGAAGCTCATCCTCTAATTGTGTCAATCCAGCGTAAGTTAATATTACTTTCTTTTCTTCCATAATTCTTTACACCCTTTCTCCAATATTTACAGTACCTATCTTGTTTTCCTGTAAATATCACTACTTAACAGTCATAACATTATAAATAATACCTATGCAGATGTCAAGCCAAATAGCCTGTCTATCGCATTTTTCATATACTTTTTATAAATCACAAGAAAATTTCTCTCACATTCTGCTCACCAGTTCCTCTAGCTGCTCATAAGATTCCACTTCGTTTACCATCCGGCGTACAGATGCAGAGTGGGGCATCCCTGTGGTGTACCAGGCTACATGTTTGCGCATCTCCCGCATTCCCGTATAATTTCCTTTGTATTCCAACTGCATTTTTGCATGACGAAGAATCATTTCTTTTATTTCTTCCATTCCTGGTCCTGGCAAGAGTTCTCCTGTCTGCTGATAATGAAGGATTCTTGAAAACAGCCAGGGATTTCCCTGTACTGCCCTTCCTATCATAATACCGTCACATCCGGTCTCTTTTACCAGTGCTTCTGCCTTCTGTGGGGAATCAACATCACCATTTCCAATAACGGGAATGGACACTGCTTCTTTGACCTTGCGGATAATCTCCCAGTCTGCCTGCCCGGAATAATACTGTTCTCTTGTGCGGCCATGAACAGCCACCGCCGCTGCCCCTGCATCTTCCAGGATTTTTGCGATTTCCACCGCATTTACACTATCTTCTGTAAATCCTTTTCTGATTTTCACTGTAACTGGCTTTTGAATGGCTTTTGACACCTTAGACACGATTTCATGCACAAGCTTTGGATTTTTCATCAAAGCAGAGCCTTCTCCATTGTTTACCACCTTTGGTACAGGACAACCCATGTTGATATCCAGAATATCAAAGTTTCTTGGCTCAATCTGTTTGGCAATCTCTGCCATCAAATCCGGCTCTGAACCAAAGAGCTGAAGGGAAACCGGACGTTCCCGCTCGTCAATCTCCATGAGGCTTTCTGTATTTTTATTTTTGAAATAAATAGCCTTGGCACTGACCATCTCCGTGCAGATCAGTCCTGCCCCCTGTTCCTTGCACAGCAAACGAAATGGCAGGTCTGTTACCCCTGCCATAGGTGCCAGTATCAAATTGTTTTCCAACAATACATTTCCAATTTTCAGACTCATAGTCACCCTCTGTTTTTTCTGGTTTTTTCGTAAATAATCCGGAGGCCTTCTAAGGTAAGCTGTGCATCATATACATCAATGGCATCTGTCTCGTCTGCAATCAGTTTTCCAAGACCTCCTGTTGCCACGACCTTCAAATCCTGAATTCCAGATTCTTCCTTCACTTTTTTCACAATATATTCTACTTGTCCGATATAGCCATATACCAGCCCCGCCTGCATACTGCTGATGGTTTCCTTTGCCAGAATGCTCTTTGGCTTCTGAATAGCAATCTTAGGCAGTTTCGCTGCATCCTGCCACAAGGCTTTCGCACTGATTTCAATACCGGGAGAGGTAATTCCAACCTCAAAGCTTCCATCTTCTGTAATCAGGTCATATGTGGTAGCTGTGCCAAAATCAAGAACCAGAACCGGTCCTCCGTAAATCTCATAGGCAGCAACAGCATCCACGATTCTGTCTGCTCCCACTTCTTTTGGGTTCACTGTTGTCACTTTGATTCCTGTCTTGCATCCCGGTCCTACATTTAATGGTTTCACATGGAAATATTTAATCACACTGCTAACCAGAGAATGCATCACATCCGGCACAACGGAACTGATAATAACATCTTCAATCTCATCTTTATTGATTCCCTGATATTTCAGTACGTCGCACATGAAAATGCCATATTCGTCTGAGGTACGATTCTGTCTGGTTGTAAGGCGGAAGGTTCCCACCAGTTCTTTCTTATCAAAAACACCTAAGGTAATGTGTGTATTGCCAACATCGATTACTAATAACATGCTCTATTCTCCTACATTCTCGCCCAGGAAAAATACTCTGTAATAAGTTTCCAGAGATTCCAAAAGTTCCCTTTTCTTGTTTCTTAAATCCTTAATCCTAAGTACACTTCCGATTTCGTCAAACATGGCATCTGCTTCCAATGCCTCTACCTGAAATTGAAGATTGCCCTCCTCATCAAATTCCAGGGTCAGAACCCCGCCGATTTCTTCTGTGTATAACACACACATGATATGCAGTTCATCCTGCACAGACTGGGGCAAAGACGCAAAATCATCATTAAAATAATATTTTTGCTCATAGGCACTTGCACCGCATAAAACTACTTTATCCTTATACATATCGTTCTCCCTTTATACATAACTGTAAAGCCCTCTCACGGAGACTTCTCCGGAAAGCACTTTTCTTATTTCGCCGTTTTCTTCTTCCACCAGGAGTTCTCCTGTTTCCATAATTCCTCTGGCAATTCCACGGCTCTCACTGTTCTTCTCCAAAATCCGCACAGGCTGGTCTTTGTTCAGCAGCAATGCTTCATATGGTTCTTTTAACAAACGCAAATCCTGAGTCTGTAAAAATTTCTCATAATATTCTTCAAAATATTCCATGGTTCTGGCTGCCACTGCTGCCCGTGACTGTTCCTGTTCTGTCTCCAGGAAAAGAGAAGTTGCCTTGTCCTGCAACTCAGGAGGAAACTCTCTCTGATTTACATTAATTCCCACACCAATGGTAATATATTCCGGCATGGTATTCAAAACTCTCATCTCTGTGAGAATACCGCAAATCTTTTTTCCTGACATGACCACATCATTTGGCCACTTAATCCCCACTGGTTTCCCGGTTAATTCCTCTGCCGCCTTTGCCACAGCCAGCCCCATAACCAGAGTAAGGGAAGAGGCATGAACCGGCAAGATCTCAGGCTTCATGAGCAGGAGGTTCATATAAATATTCTCTTTTGGAGGGGAATTCCAGACTCTTCCGATTCTTCCCTTCCCTCCGGTCTGTGTATCTGCCAGAAACAGGGCACCGTTTAGTTCCATGTCTTTACTTTTTTTCGCAGCTTCTTTTGCCCAGGTAATAGTGGAGTCTGTCTGCTCCCGGAAGAACAGCTTTCTCCCTATCCACCTGGTCTTTATTATCTCTTTCAGTTCTTCCTGCATGACTATGCACCTAAAGTAGCCGCCATCACAGCCTTAATAGTGTGCATTCTATTCTCTGCCTCATCAAATACTACAGACTGTGCAGATTCAAATACTTCGTCTGTGACCTCCATATCTGTAATACCGAAACGCTGGCTCATCTCTTTTCCGATTTCTGTTTCCAGGTCATGGAATGCTGGCAGGCAATGAAGGAAAATCGCCTGGTCTCCTGCATTTTTCATAACTTCGGTTGTCACTTTATACGGTGTCAGTTCCCGGATACGTTCTTCCCAGACCTCATCCGGCTCACCCATGGAAACCCACACATCGGTATAAATCACATCGGCTCCTTTAGTTCCCTCTTGTACATCCTCTGTCAATGTAATCGTTGCACCGGATTCTTCTGCATACTTCCTGCATTCTTCCACAAGCTCCTGATTCGGGAAATATTTCCGAGGAGCACAAGCCACGAAATGCATTCCCATCTTCGCACAGAGAATCATCAGAGAATTTCCCATATTATATCTGGCATCTCCCATATACACAAGTTTTACACCTTCTGTTCTTCCAAGATGTTCCTTGATAGTCAGCAGGTCCGCCAGCATCTGTGTCGGATGATACTCATTGGTCAGTCCATTCCATACCGGTACACCCGCATATTTTGCCAATGCTTCTACTTTTTCCTGTCCGTATCCCCTGTATTCGATTCCGTCATAAATCCTTCCAAGAACTCTCGCCGTATCTTTGATGCTTTCTTTCTTTCCAATCTGAGAGCTTTTCGGATCAAGATAGGTACTTCCCATTCCCAGGTCATGAGCCGCTGTTTCAAAAGAGCACCGTGTTCTGGTACTGGTTTTTTCAAAAATCAAAGCAATATTTTTGCCTCTTAAGGTATCCACAGGAATCCCCTGTTTTTTCTTTGCCTTCAGCTCTGCCGCCAAAGTAACCAGATATTCAATCTCTTCTTTTGTAAAATCCTTCAATGTCAAAAAACTGCGTCCTTTTAAATCCATGTGGGTATCCTCCCTGTTTCCTTAATTTTTATATATCATCCTGCTGCGGCTGTATCAGCGTATCTTTTGAAATAATCTGTACAAAAGCCGGAAGTTCTCCATCTAATTCTTTTAACTTTCCCCTGACTTTACTCTGCAATTCCTCCACCGTATAAATCTTATACTTCTGGATTCTGCAGATTCTCGCTGTTGCCTCCAGCATAGATAAATACAACTCCCTGTAGTTCCAGTCCCTGGAAAGCTGCAATTCATCCGCAATGACCGGAAGAATAATTTCTATCAGCTTTCTCAAATACTGCTCTGGTTCTGCATTTAACTTATATACTTCCATCAGGTATCCATAAATATCCTGATTCAATTCTGTTAGTTGCTTTAAATAATAGCACTCTTCGGCCTGTTCATCAATATAATATATTTTACCTGACAGCCCGTATATCATACGCATGGTATCGAAATATCCTCTTTTTATGTGCATTCTGCTTTTTTTCTGATTAAAATCCAGAATACTTCCCAGACTTACCGAAGGTGCCACGGTATAAATCTGTGTCCCTTCTGGTATTCTAACCTTCTTCTCCCTGCCAATTCCAAAAATACGAATCACAATAATATCTTCGTATCCCCGGTCCACAAGGGAGCCAAGCGGCACATTATTCACAGCACCCCCATCAATATAGGTCTTTCCATGAAGCTTTTCATTCTTGAAAATAGGAAAAACGTATGCACTTGCCAGAAGAAAATCTTTCATCAGCTCCGGCTCTGTCTCTTTCATATCAATATCCAGTTCCCGGAACTCGTCTACGTTGAAAGTCTGTACATACAAATCAATCGGAGAATTTTTAATCTTTTCCTCATCAATACTTTCTGCAATCAACTGTTTCAAAGGAGACACATCCAGCCCACCGTCTGAAATATAATCCATCATGTCTTTCAGTGCCTCTTTGCTGATTTTCTTATGCTTAAAAATCTCTCCCATCAGTTCATCATCCACGGACATAATCTTAGAATAAGAAATATTCTCCCACAGATGCTCTGCTTTTTCCAAATCTCCCATGCAGATCAATGCTCCGTTTAATGCACCTACACTGGTTCCTGCAATCCCCTTAATCTTGACACCAGCCTCCTGCATGGCTTTCCATGCTCCGATCTGATAAGCGCCTTTGGCGCCTCCGCCTTCTAACACCAGCCCATATTCTTTGGTAAGGTCAATCACTGCTTTCATACACTCCACCTCACTGCATACAATCTTTGAAAAACCGAAAGGACTGCCGCATCTTATGCAGCAGCCCCCTTGCTGAATGTAACTTTTAATTCTCTTTTTCTTTGCCTGCCACTTCCACCAGAGAAGTCACAAGTCCTGCGATTCCCTGTATCTCGGATGGAATGATAATCTTGGTAGCACGGCCGTCTGCCGCCTGTGCAAAAGCTTCCAGGCTCTTCAGTGTAAGTACGCTCTGATCAGCACCCGCCTCTTTGATGAAACGGATACCATCTGCCTTAGCCTGCTGCACCTTCAGAATGGCTTCTGCCTGACCTTCTGCTTCTTTGATCATTTTTTCCTTCTCAGCTTCTGCTCTCAGGATAGCAGCCTGTTTCTCTGCCTCTGCATCAAGGATTGCTGATTCTTTCTTACCTTCTGCCACAAGGATGGTAGATTTCTTCTCTCCTTCTGCTTTCAGGATAGCTTCACGGCGTTCACGCTCTGCCTTCATCTGTTTTTCCATTGCTTCCTGGATTGCTGCCGGAGGAATAATGTTCTTCAATTCTACACGGTTTACCTTGATTCCCCATGGGTCTGTAGCCACATCAAGAGATGCCCTCATCTTGGTGTTGATAATCTCTCTGGAGGTCAGTGTTGCATCCAGCTCCATCTCACCAATAATATTACGAAGGGTAGTAGCTGTCAGATTTTCAATAGCCATGATTGGATTTTCCACACCATAGGTAAATAATCTTGGATCTGTAATCTGGAAAAATACAACAGTATCAATTCTCATAGTAACGTTATCTTTTGTAATAACAGGCTGCGGTGCAAAATCTACTACCTGTTCTTTAAGATTTACACGCTTTGCAATACGCTCTATAAAAGGCATTTTGAAATGAGGGCCAGTTCCCCATGTTGCCTTGTACATACCAAGACGTTCTACGATCAGAGCCTGTGCCTGCGGTACAATTTTGACACAAGATGCCCCAATAATTAATACAAGAACAAAAAATACAACGATAATAATTTTCATCACCATACTACATTTCCTCCTCTACAATTAATTTTACGCCTTCTACTGCTGCTACTTTTACCACTTTTCCTTCTTCAATAACACTTTCATCCTTAGAACGGGCACTCCACTCCATTCCCTGAATCGTCACCTTACCTTCTGCCTTCAGATTGTCAATGGTCTGCGTGACGATACCTTTCTGACCAGGAATACTGTCTACATTCGTCTTCTCCACGCCCTTATTCATATATTTCAGGACAATGGGCCTGGTGAAAATCAACAGCACTATGGATACAATGATAAATACTGCAATCTGGCTCCAAAGCGGTGTCTTAAAAAGCGAAAGCAAAAATGCAATCAGTGCTCCTCCTGCAAACCAGATCGTCGTCAGTCCCATAGTAGCGATTTCGATGCCCAGGAGGACTGCCAGAAGAACAAGCCATATAATTGTTATCGTTCCTGCTGTCATCAATCATCCCACCTTTTTCTTAAAATTCTTTGTGCTGATTTGTTACCTTATTATAGCCTAATATTCTGAAAATAACAATGTTTTTTTATATCTTTACAAAAAGAAGCCGCACTGCTGAATGTTACAGCAATACGGCCTCTTTTTCGTAGTTTTTAATAAAAAGTCTGATTTCCAATCGTCAGTCCACTTCCTCCTCCTGCATGGAAGAATAACCGGTCTCCAATGGTATTTGCTCCTGCAAATACATCTCTGGCTGCATCATAGCATGCCTGGCTTGCACCTCTTGATAAAACAGATGCCAGCTTTCCAGTGGCTGCCGGAGTAAACTGCCCGCTCTGGTAGATTACTTCTGAGAGTGTATTCGGGAATCTGCTGCTTCTTACACGGTTCATGACAACAGCACCGACACCGATTTTACCCTCGTAGCATTCTCCGCCTGCTTCACACTCGATGATTGCTGCCATAAGAGCAAGGTCTGCATCGGATGCTAAAACAGATGCGTTCTGCTGTACAACAGCCTGCACCGGAGCTTCCAGAGGCTGTGCCCCTACGATTTCTCCTTCTCCATGTATGGATTGAAAAAGATCTTTCGCATCTTCGCCCTGTACCAGCAGATCTCCTCTGATATATCCCTTGATATCCCCGGACGAAACTTGCATCCAGCCGTTTTCCTCTCCTTCAACGGTCACAACAGCACCTGCCGGAAGTTTTCCAACACGCTCGTTATTGATATCTGCCCCGCTGCGGATGTTTGCATATGTATTTACCGCTGCCGCTGCCTTGTCCGACCAGTCATATGCTTCTTCCTGTACTTCTTGTGTCTCTATACTCTGAGTATCCTCTTTCGTATCTGCCATAACCGGAACCGAAAGCATAATTGTTAACGCTCCTACTGTTCCTGCGCAAGCCAAAAGTTTCTTCATTCTTTCTTTCATGAAATGGAACCTCCTACTAAGTCTGTTTCATTTTGTTACGAATTTATTAATTTTTGTTACTGACTTATTGTATCAAGGTTACATTTCTTTGTCAACCGGGTATTTTTTGTAACATTTTGCAGTTTTTCCCTGATAAAATACGTAAAAATAGAGAATGTGTCAAAACATTCCCTATTTTTCTTAACTATCCTATTTCAATTTCTTCTCTGCCTTGCCGCCTCATACATCAAAATTCCCGACGCCATGGCTGCATTTAAGGATTCTACCTGACCAGCCATAGGTATCTTGATCAATGTATCTGCACAGGCTGTCAGCTCATCCGTCAGACCATTCCCCTCGTTTCCGATAAAAAACGCTGTTCCTTTGGAATAGTCTTCCTTGTCATAGTTGTTTTCCCCTTTTAAATGGGCCGCATAAGTTGTAATTCCATGAGTTTTCAACATTGGCAGCACTTCTTCCTCAATAGAATCCACATAAATCACAGGAACTCTGTAGATAGAGCCCATGGTAGAGCGAATCACCTTGGGATTAAACACATCTACTGATGTTCTGCTGAGAATCACTCCTGTGACTCCTGCTCCTTCTCCTGTCCGGATAATGGTTCCCAGATTGCCCGGATCCTGCAAGTCTTCCAAAATCATAAGAAGAGGACATTCCCTTCCTCCTATAATGTCCTGAAGACTCCAGTTTCCCATGGAAATCAGGCAGAGAACACCTTGAGGAGTGACTGTATCAGACAAACTCTTAAACACTTTATCGTCTACAATCTCTACTTTATCTGAGTCAGGATTCAGGAATTTTTCTCTCAAAATATCCTCAAATTCCGTTTTCCCGGCAAATGACTCAGAAGCATATACTTTGCAAAGCCTGTCTGCCGGAGCTTCACGGAACATTTTAATCCCTTCTGCAACAAAAACTCTTTCTTCCCGTCTGGTTTTTGCTTTTTTTAATAATTGCTGCACCTTTTTTATCTGTGGATTTGACATACTTGTAATCATTTCTTTTTCTCCCAAAAAAGAGGCTGTCGTAATGCGACAGCCTCTCGTCTGCTTATCTTGGATTCTTGCTATAGTTGTGTGATAAGGAATAGCTTACCTCAAACTGGTATTCAGAAATCGTTTTCTTCATAGCCAGTGCTTCATTGATATCCATATCAATGTATTCTCCGTCTCTGTAACAGATAACTCTCTTTGTCTTTCCTTCCAAAAGTACATCTACAGCCTTTGCTCCCATAATAGATGCATATACACGGTCTTTACAGCTCGGTGTCCCTCCACGCTGCATGTGGCCTAAAATCGTAGCTCTTGTCTCAATTCCAGTGGCTGCTTCAATACGTTTTGCCATAGCTTCAGAATGACCGATTCCTTCTGCGTTGATAATAATGTGATGTTTTTTACCTTTTTTACGGTTATCAATAATGTTGTTGATGATTTTCTGTTCATCGTAATCATATTTTTCCGGAAGCAGAATATCTTCTGCACCGTTTGCAATACCGCACCACAAGGCCAGATAGCCGGCATTTCTTCCCATAACTTCAATAATACTTACACGCTCATGAGAGGTAGAAGTATCACGAACTTTGTCGATTGCTTCCATAGCTGTATTTACAGCAGTATCGAAGCCAATAGTATATTCTGTACATGCAATATCCAAGTCAATGGTACCCGGCACACCTACTGTGTTGATTCCAAGGTTGGCAAGCTTCTGGGCACCTGCAAAAGAACCGTCACCACCGATGACTACCAATGCGTCAATGCCATGCTTTCTACACACATCTGCAGCCCTCTGCTGTCCTTCTGCTGTGCGCATTTCCGCACAGCGGGCTGTCTGCAGGATAGTCCCACCTTTCTGAATTGTATCTGAAACATTTACTGCGGTCATATCAATAATTTCCTCATTGAGAAGTCCGCTATAGCCTTTTTTAATACCTTTCATATCGATACCGCGGCTTAAACCTCTTCTTACAACTGCACGAATTGCCGCATTCATTCCTGGAGCGTCTCCACCACTTGTTAAAACACCGATTGTTTTGATTTCTTTATTTGCAGTCATTTTTCTCCTCCATCTCACTGGCAGTTACATGTCTTTATTTTAATACAATAGCCAAAACCTATTCTAATGCATTTTTGCAAGTTTTTCAATACTCTTTTCTACAACTTTTACGTTCTGCTGCCCGTACTTTTCGTATAGTTTGCTCAGTAGCTGTGGATGAATCTTGATATTTCTGGATGGTCCAAGCCTTTTTATGGCTTTTGGAGATTTTATAAAAATCACCACACTGTCTTTTCCATCGGAATCTCTCAAGTCTTCATACAACTCCTGCTCCTTTGCCAGAAACTCTTCTTTATTCTCAAACTGGAACCACAGCTCTCTCGGCACTTCATCAAAAGAATACATGCTTTCACAGATTAATTTACTTGCCTTATCATCTTCTGCGGCAACTCTTCCCTGAATAAACACTTTTTCGTCTACATTCATAAACTGGACATTTTTCTCATAATCTCTTGGAAACACGACAATCTCCACGGTTCCTACCAGATCCTCCAGGGTCAGAAATGCCATCACTTTATTGGTTTTCGTATATTTAATGGTTTTGGCTGTGATCATACCGCCCACAATTTCTTTTGCACCCTCATGGACAGCAGGTGTTCCCGTCTCTTCATCCGGCAAGAAATCTGTAGTCACGGCAGATATATTCTTCCTCCAACGTTCTTCATATTCTTCCAGAGGATGACCGCTGATATAAATTCCAAGCACTTCCTTTTCAAAAGCCAGACGGTCCTCTTTGGTATATTCTGTTACATTTGGCATACGAATCTCAAACGCAGACTTTTCTTCCTCAGAAACCAGGTCAAACAGGCTCATCTGCCCCGCCATGGTATTTTTCTTCTCCTGGGCTATGGAATCTACAATTTGAACATAAACCATCATCTTCTGGCGTCTGTTTCCCGGAAGTTCATCCATGGCTCCTGCCTTGATCAGATTCTCTATGGTCTTCTTATTTACTTCCCGTCCTGACATCCGCTCAATAAAATCACGGAGATTCTTAAATAGACCTCTCTCTTCTCTCTCTGCCACAATCGCAGCAATAACCGGTTTTCCCACGCCTTTTATAGCGGAAAGCCCATAACGGATGGATTTACCGTCCACGGAAAAAGAACTATATCCCCTGTTTATATCCGGTGGAAGAATGGCAATTCCCATTTTCCGGCTGGATAGGATATATTCTGCCACTTTTGACGGATTATCAATCACAGAAGTCATTAATGCAGCCATAAATTCTACCGGAAAATAATATTTCAGATAGGCTGTCTGATAAGCCACCAGGGCGTATGCCGCTGCATGAGACTTGTTAAAGGCATATTTGGCAAAGTCTATCATTTCATCGTAAATTTTGTTTGCAATCTGTTCCGGAATACCTCTGTTCACACAGCCAGGAACGCCTTCCTCCGCATTTCCATACACAAAGTTCTGCCGTTCCTTCTCCATGACGGCTGCTTTTTTCTTACTCATGGCTCGTCTTAGCAAATCACTGCGGCCAAGCGTGTAACCGCCCAGAGAACGGACAATCTGCATAACCTGCTCCTGATACACAATACATCCGTAAGTAGGCTTCAAAATCGGCTCCAATTCTGGACAATCGTAGGTAATACTGTCTGCATTGTTTTTACCTTTGATATACTGAGGGATAAAATCCATGGGACCCGGGCGGTACAAGGAAATCCCCGCAATAACATCTTCCAGGCTTTCCGGCTTCAGTTCTTTCATGAAACTGGTCATCCCACCACTTTCCAACTGGAACACACCATCCGTTTTTCCGGCTCCAAGCATCTCATAGACCTTTTTATCTTCATAATTAATATGGTCGATATCCAGCTTTACCCCCTGGTTCTGTTCTGCCAGTTTTACCGCATTCTGGATAACGGTCAGTGTCCGAAGTCCCAGGAAATCCATTTTCAAAAGCCCCAGCTCTTCCAGTGTCGTCATGGTAAACTGGGTGACAATGGAACCATCCGAAGCACGAGATAACGGAACATACTCATCAACAGACTTCTGGCTAATAACTACGCCCGCCGCATGCATGGAGGTATGTCTGGGCAAACCTTCCAGCCTTCTACTCATATCAATGAGCTTCTTCACCGTTTCGTCTGTCTCATAGAGTGTCCGAAGCTCCGGATTCATCTTCAATGCCTTATCAATCGTAATATTAAGCTCTGTTGGAATCATCTTTGCAATGGAATCGCACTGAGCATAAGGCAGGTCCATTACACGCCCTACATCCCGGATAACACCTCTGGCTGCCATAGTACCAAAGGTAACAATCTGAACCACCCGGTCTTTTCCATATTTCTCCACCACATAATCAATGACTTCCTGTCTTCTTTCGAAGCAGAAATCCACGTCAATATCGGGCATGGATACTCGCTCCGGATTCAGGAAACGCTCAAAAAGCAAATCGTATTTAATAGGATCCAGCTTCGTGATTCCCAGTGTATAGGAAACCAGACTTCCTGCCGCAGAACCACGGCCTGGGCCTACCATAATATCATGGTCTCTGGCAAAGCGGATAAAATCCCATACAATCAGGAAATAATCCACATAGCCCATTTTCTGAATAACACCAAGCTCGTATTCCAGACGCTTGCCTAATTCATCCAGATTTTCTGTATATCTCTCTTTTAATCCATCATAACACAGCTTATTTAAGTATTCCCAAGAAGTATAAGGTGCGGGAACATCAAATTTCGGCAGTTTTGTCACTCCAAATTCAATTTCCACGTCGCAGCGATCTGCAATTTTCTGGGTGTTTTCCAATGCCTCAGGTATATACGGAAACAGCTTCAGCATTTCCTCCGGGGATTTTACATAATATTGTCCCCCTTCATACCGCATCCTGTCCTCATCCTGAAGTCTTTTTCCTGTCTGGACACAAAGCAGGATATCATGAGCTTCCACGTCTGTTTCATAAGTATAATGTACGTCATTGGTAACTACCAGTTCAATGCCCGTCTCCTGATGCATCCTAAGAAGCTGCTGGTTCACTCTTTGCTGCTCTGGAATTCCATGATCCTGCATCTCCAGGAAAAAATTTCCCTCCCCGAAAATCTCCTGATACCTGAGGGCCGCTTTTTTTGCTTCCTCATAAAATCCCCTAGTGAGATTTTTTGCAATTTCTCCTGCAAGGCACGCACTTAATGCAATAATTCCTTCATGATATTCTTCCAAAAGTTCTAAGTCTACTCTGGGCTTATAGTAAAATCCATCAATAAATGCCTTAGAAACAATCTTCATCAAGTTCTGATACCCCTGATTATTCTCCGCCAGCAGAACCAGATGATAATACCGGTTCTCTGTCTGCCCGGCCTCACGGTCAAATCTGGAACCAGGAGCAACATAGACCTCACACCCTAGAATGGGCTTGATTCCCGCGGCTTTTGCTGCCCTATAAAAATCAATGCAGCCAAACATGACTCCATGGTCTGTTATGGCTGCACTGTTCATTCCCAGTTCCTTTACTCTGGCTACATATTCATGAATTTTATTAGAGCCATCCAATAGACTGTACTCTGTATGTACATGTAAATGAGCAAATTCCACTGTTTTTCTCCTTTATTATTCCTTGTCCTATTCCTGTCGCTCTTTTCTCAGCAGAACATTAAACCAACGATCGCTTTTGTCTGCTCTTACATCATTTGTTTTCCAAATGTCCAATACCTTGATGTTTGGAAAAGCATCCAGGAGATTGTTAAGGGCCTCTCTGTCATAGTCATAGAAATAACGGCCATTATACTTACCGTTCCGTTCTCCCTTTTTCACAGAAAAATACAGAATTCCATCGTCTTTTAATGCTTTCAGGATTTTATCCATGACACCTTTTACCTCATCCGGTGTAAAATGCCCCAGAACGGCACATGCCCAAATCCCGTGAAACACATCGTCAAATTCCATATCTTCTACTTTTAAATGCAGAACTTCTTTTCCTGCATGAATACTGGCCAGCTCGCACATCTTCTCTGACCCGTCCATAGCAGTCACAACACAGCCTTCTTCCTCTAAGAATACTGTATCTCTGCCCGATCCACAGCCTAAATCAAGGACATCTGCACTTTCCGGCAACAATTCAATAAATCGCTCAAGCTGCTCCTCCATGCTGAAATCCACAGTTTCTTCATAATAAGGTACTGCGTACCGGTCGTAATAATCTATCGAGTCCACTTATTTTCCTCCTTCTGGACAATCAATTTCTTCGTTAACGTTTCCTATTATACCATATCAATCTTGCTTACGAAAGTATCAGAGGGAATAAATTTTCCCATTTTTCATCTCAATTTTCTTTTCTTTTAACAGATGACCCACTGCACGTTTGAAAGCATTCTTACTCAGCCCGAATTCTCTCTGGATTACCTCTGGAGCAGCCTTGTCGTCAAAAGGCAGTTCTCCATCAAATTCCTGAATAATTTCATATACACTCTCAGCATCTTCGTGAAGCTGGATATAAGCTTTTTTCTTGGCACTAAGTGTTAATTTTCCATCTTCACGCACTTCTGTTACACGGCATGTAAGTTCATCTCCTGGTTTGTAGTTGCCCTGAGCTTCCTGTTTTGGTATAAGAGCAGAATATTTTTCATCTACAGCCACAAACACACCAAAATTATCACTGACTTCATAAACAAGCCCTGTCACTGTATCTCCCTTTGCATAAGGAGAATCTGTCTGGAGATAATGGTACACCTTCATAGTTGCACAGAGACGGCTGCTCTTATCAATATAAAGAGACACCAGAATCTCTTCTCCTTCATGAACCTTTTTCGTCTGCTCCTTATATGGAAGAAACAGGTCTTTTTCCAGTCCCCAGTCCAGGAACGCACCGATTCTTGTCACCTGGGCAACTTTCAGCATAGCTGTTTCACCTAAAAACAGTTTTGGCTCTTTCGTGGTAGCTATCAGCCTGTCCTGTGAATCCTTATAAATAAAAACACTCAGTTTATCGCCTTTTTTTGTCCCTTCCGGCACTTGTTTGCCCGGAAGCAGTACTGTATCCTTCTCTGCTGCTGTCTCTTTTTCACCTAAATAAACGCCAAAATCTACAACCTTTGCAACAATTAATTCCTGTTTTTTCCCTAATTCTATCATACTCTCTCCTTTTATCTATGCTTTGGATTCATATTATTATCAATCGCCATCTTTTCACTCAGCCTTTTCAAAATTACCGATAAGCTCAACAACCGCAAACGGAACTCCAGAAGGACTATCCAGCGTCACTGTGTAAATGCCATTCTCTTCATGAACCTTAGGCACAATCACACTGCCGAGCACAGCCTGGTTCTTATATTCTGCCCGCATCTGTTTTACAATAAAGCCTGATGGAAGATATTCCATTGCCATAAGAATATACTGCCCGTTATTCACATGATGGTTCGTGTCTAAATGGTGTACTTTCACCTGAAAAGAAGGAAATTCCTGAAACTCTCCTGACACAGAAATTTTTCTGGGGGCATAGTTCATATCCAGCTTCTCTTCTAACTCATATGCCTGTACCTGCTTCTCATCTACCAGCACAGGGTGTCCTGTTCTTAAATCCAGGTAAGTCCATAACGTATTTGCATACGCAATCCTGTTTCCTTCTTCATCCTCCATTGTAAAATTTCTCTTTCCCATAAAATGACGGAATTCATAAGGCCAGGTAGAAACTTTTATCTTCTCGCACAGCATGGGATATCTTTCCACCACAATCTGCCAGGCGGAAAGCACCCACACCTGATGCTTATCTGCCAGAAAATCCATTCCCACTCCCGCAGCTTCAGAATGAAATGTGCTGCAATCCTGAAAGTAATTAATGATACTGTTTAATGTCAGCTTTTTGTCTTCACCTATTTCACTGTACCTGACCCTGCTGTCAAAAGAATATTTCATCAGCCTATCTCCTTGTCATATTCCAACTGCTTTTCCATAAACCAAAAATATCCCAGACATTCTGTCTGGGATATTAGAAGCTGGGCTACAAGGATTCGAACCTTGAGATGACGGAGTCAGAGTCCGTTGCCTTACCGTTTGGCGATAGCCCAATGTTTTGTTGTCGTGTCTCACAACAAAATGTATTATATATCATTCATTTTAAAAATGCAAGTACTTTTTTAAAATTTTTTAAAAAATTTTTTTAAGCAATTTTCATAGCCTCACACTTCCCCTCATATATTAATAATCATCACAAAAAGGCAGGTTTATCTATGGCTTCCTATACTATCCTTATTAACCGTGACCATCCTCTCCCGGAACATTTTCTTCCTGATTCTCTCACAGAACCGGCAATCCCTTTTTCTGCACCACCCTATGACCCCAAGCGTCTGCTGCAAAAAGAAGCCGCACAGGCCGCAACATTTCTTTTTGAGCAGGCTGTATCCCAGGGAATTGGATTAGTAGGAATTTCCGGCTATCGTTCTTATGATCGTCAGGAGGAGCTCTACCACAATGCCCTGCAAAAAGGCAGCACAGCCGTAGCTCCTCCCGGAACCAGTGAGCACCAGTCTGGCCTGGCACTTGACGTCTCCTGTGCTGCCATTGGCCTGGAATTAGAAAATACTTTCGCAGAAACAGCCGAAGGAAAATGGCTGAATAAACATGCCCCTCTCCACGGATTCATTTTGCGGTATCCCAAAAACAAAGAATCCATTACAAAAATCCCATGGGAACCATGGCATATCCGTTATGTAGGAAAAGAACTTGCCCTGTACCTTTCCCTTACTGGTCTGACGCTGGAAGAATATTATTTTCCACGCTAACAGCCAGCAGCCGGAAAACCTGCTCCACTGTTAGCCAAAGGGCATGCTTCCTCTTTCATCTCTTTTTAATAAAATTATAGCCATAATAATACCTTTTCCATTAAATCAAGTTCTCCCCTCTGCCAAATTAATACATTGATTTTTTTAATACAAATGCTATAATATTCCTAACTTATGGTTTACATGAAGCCAACGAAAAAGGAGAGCTACGATATGAGAGCTTTAAATTTAACATTATTGACAGATTTATATGAACTTACTATGATGCAGGGTTATTTCAAGAACCCTACAAACCAGGTAGTTGTCTTTGACGCATTTTATCGCAAAAACCCCTGCGAAGGCGGATATGCCATTGCAGCCGGACTGGAACAGATTATAGAATATGTGCGTCATCTGCATTTTGCACCGGATGACATTGATTATTTAAGAAGCCTGAATATCTTTGATACTGATTTCCTTGAATATCTGAGAGGATTTCATTTTACAGGAGATATTTATGCCGTACCGGAAGGAACTGTTGTCTTCCCAAGAGAACCTCTGTTAAAGGTCATTGCACCTGTAATGGAAGCTCAGCTTATAGAAACCGCCATCTTGAACCTCTTAAATCATCAGAGCCTGATTGCCACCAAAGCATCCCGTGTAGTTTACGCTGCAAAGGGTGACGGCGTTATGGAATTCGGCCTCCGCCGTGCACAGGGACCAGACGCAGGACTTTACGGAGCAAGAGCAGCTATGATCGGCGGCTGTATCGGAACATCCAATGTCCTTACAGGCCAGATGTTCCAGGTTCCGGTAAAGGGAACCCATGCTCATAGCTGGATTATGAGCTTCCCAGACGAATATACTGCATTTAAGACCTATGCGGAACTTTATCCTAATGCTTGTATTTTGTTAGTAGATACTTATGATGTGCTGAACTCCGGTGTTCCGAATGCCATCCGTGTATTCCGTGAAATGAAAGAGGCTGGTCACGAAATGAAAGGCTACGGTATCCGCATCGACAGCGGTGACCTGGCTTATCTCTCCAAACAGGCTTATAAAATGCTTGACGAAGCAGGCTTTGGCGATGCTATCATCTCCGCATCCAGTGATTTAGACGAATATCTCATTGAAAGCCTGAAGGCACAGGGTGCCAAGATTAATTCCTGGGGTGTTGGTACGAACCTGATTACCTGCCAGGACAACCCTGCTTTTGGCGGTGTTTATAAACTTGCCGCTATCAAAGACAAAAACGACCAGGATTTTGTACCAAAAATCAAGCTCTCAGAAAACGTGGAAAAGGTTACAAATCCAGGAAATAAAACCATTTACCGTATTTATGATAAAACCACCGGTAAAATACGTGCAGATTTGATCTGCCTTGCAAATGAAACTTTTGACCCTGAAAAAGATATGATTATCTTTGACCCAATGGCAACCTGGAAAAAAACAAGGATTGCAGGTGGTTCTTATACTCTTAGAGAGCTTCTTGTACCTGTATTCCAGAAGGGAGAATGCGTATATACCTCTCCTACTGTCATGGAAATCAAAGATATTTGTAAAAAAGAACTGGATACTCTTTGGGATGAAACAAGACGTTTCGTAAATCCGCAGGAAGTCTATGTAGACCTTTCTGACAAATTGTTCAAGATTAAGTCTGAATTGTTAGAGCAGATGGGACAGGCTTCTATTAAATAAAAAACGGGCTGTGCATGCCAATATCTCTTCTCGCAGGAGACATCTGGCTTACACAGCCTTTTTCTTTTATATTTATTGCTCCATCTGTCTTCCCAGAAATCCAGAAGCTGCCAAGGCCAGTTTCTCCTCTGTCTCCGTAAACTTCCTGTTTCCTGTTTTATCCAGAATTAATACACTTCCCACAGCATCCCCCGCACAGGTAATCGTATAAATCGCCTGGGAGCTATACTCCATATTATCATCTTCTATGATTTTTACAAATTTCTTTTCTGTAATACAGACGCTTTTTCTGTCGGCGATCATGGTTTCCAATTCACTGTGAATCCTTCTGTCGGCAAACTCTCTTGAACCGCTTCCTGCTGCTGCTATGACCTGATCTCTGTCAGTGATGCAGGCTATACACCCTGCTGCCTGTGCCAGAGCCTCTGCATATTCTTTGGCAAATGTGCTCAACTCACCGATTGGAGAGTATTTCTTTAGAATGATTTCCCCTTCCCTGTCCGTAAAGATTTCAAGGGGATCACTTTCTCTTATCCGCAAGGTTCTTCTGATTTCCTTTGGAATCACTACTCTTCCTAAATCATCTATTCTTCTGACTATCCCTGTTGCTTTCATATAAAAAATTCCTCCATCTACTGTACTTTCCAATTTTGGGAATAGTATCTGTAGATGAAGGAATTTTTATACTTCTACAATCTTAAATTTCGTTCAAACTCCTGGATTTTCTGCTCCTGATATTCTCCTGCATAAGTTCCCTCACGGAAACGTTTCAGTGCCTCCGGAAATTCTTCCCAGGACTCTCTCTCCTGATAGGCCAGAATCGGATAAAATAAAGCTCCTGCTTCTCTGGCAGCTTCTAAATCTGCCGGTGCATCTCCCAGCATCAGCACATGGTCAGGCTCATATCCCTTTTCCACCAAAGCTTTTAAACATCTGGATTTCGTACCGGTCTCCTGAGATGCCAGAACGTCTGTATATTTCATAATATCCAGGTTTTTCCACTCTTTTTTGATCTCTGAACCATTTGCCGCTGTCACGATTGCAATATCCGCACATTCTCTTGACAGCTTCACTGCATTTTCTGCACCTTCAAAGGGCTGTTTCTTGCTCATAGACACCATCATCAAGGACTGATTGACAAGTTCAGACCATTCCAGGGCTTTCTTAATACACTCATTTCCGGTTTCTTCGTATGCTTTTTTTGCACTTTCATTGGATAATTCTTTTGTATTTGATACCCATTCCTGATATCCAGCAAGCCCTTCTACAAGGAAATAGTTATCATTAATATCTTCCAGAACTTTCCCAAGCCCCACAAAGCGGTTTACACCTCTGTCTTTGCTCAAAAGATTAATCTTTCTCCAGAGCCGGACAATCTCTTCCCTGTATTCTGACAATCCCCACTCATGCACAAGACATGGCCCAAAACAGCGCATATGCTTAATCTCCATGGTATCCAGGACACAACCATCGGAATCAATACAGATTAACAGATCTTTTGTCTTTTTAAATTCTTTTATTGCTTTCACGGTTCTTTCTCCCTTTTGCTTCTTGATGAGTTTATTATACTCCTCTAAAAATTAAGCTGCAAGGAAGAAACTCTGTTTTTACTGGTAATCTTTCATATAATCCCCGTGTGCCTCAATCAATTCATCACACATGCTGATGATATCTTTGATATTCAGCTCTGCCGCTGTGTGTGGATCCAGCATGGCTGCCTGATAGATTTTCTGTCTGTCCTTGGTCACTGCTGCCTCAATAGTCAAAAGCTGAGGGTTAATGTTCGTCATATTCATAGCCGCAAGCTGTGTCGGCAGTTTTCCTACTTTTGTCGGATGTACACCAGTTCCGTCAATATAACACGGCACTTCTACGCAGGCATCTTCCGGAAGATTATCAATATAACCTTTATTCAGCACATTTCCGCCAATCTTGTATGGCTTATCGGTAACAACCGCTTCCATGATGTAAGATGCATACTCATGACTTCTTTCATGAGTAATCTTACCGTCTTTCAAGATATCTTCACGCTCTTTTTCCCATCCCTCAATCTGTTCCACACAGCGTCTCGGGTATTCGTCAAGAGGAATATTAAACTCTTCTATCATTTCAGGGTATTTAGACTTAATAAAGAACGGATTATACTCTGCGTTGTGTTCGCTGGACTCTGTACAATAATACCCCAGGTGACGGATGTACTCGAAACGTACCATATCATCATGTTTCTCTTCTGCATTTTTCTTTGCAGCACGTTTCTTAATTTCAGGATACAAGTCATTTCCGTCTTTATCACGGATTTCCAACAACCATCCCATGTGGTTGATTCCTGCGATTAATTCCTGTCTTCCTTCTAATTTGTCCTTCATATCCAGTTTTTCTAAAAGCTTTTCAGAGCACACCTGGACACTGTGGCACAGGCCAACAGTTCTGATTTTTGTATATCTCTGCATATAGCCGGTCAGCATTGCCATAGGATTAGAATAGTTCAGGAACAAGGTGTTCGGACATACTTCTTCCATATCTCTTGCAAACTCTTCCAATACAGGAATGGTACGGAGAGCACGCATAATCCCACCGATTCCCAGAGTATCTGCAATAGTCTGTTTTAAACCGTATTTTTTCGGAATTTCAAAATCTGTGATGGTACAAGGATCATAACCACCTACCTGAATAGCATTTACTACAAAATCAGCATCTCTTAATGCATCTTTGCGGTTCTCGGCACCCAGATATGTTTTAATCACTGCACGGTCTTCATTCACATTGTGGTTAATGGCACTTAGAATCAGCCGGGAATCTTCCAGACGCTGTTCGTCAATATCATACAGTGCAATTTCACTTTCCCGAAGTGCCGGTGTACACATGCAATCCCCCAATACATTCCTTGCAAACACTGTACTTCCTGCTCCCATAAATGTAATTTTAATCATAATTCACACCTTCTCCTTTTAAATTATTTTGCTACATACTATAAATGACTCCCCATATACTCATACTTTTCCTTTTTGATTACAAGCTCACTTTTTTCTTCTTTATACATTCTAGGACTCATGCCACAATGCTGTTTAAATACTTTTGAAAAGGCAAGCTGGTCTGGATATCCCACCGCATTAGCAACTGCGTTGATGGACATATCTGTTTTCTTCAACAGAGATTTTGCTTTTTCCACCCTTAAATTAATCAAAAATTCTTGAGGAGAACATCCCATATGTTTCTTAAAACTGCTGGTCAGATAGCTCCTGTTTATCCCAATAAAATCCGCAAGGTCATTAATCTTTAATTTTTCATCATAATGATAAGTCATGTATTCCACAGCATGCTTTACATAAACAGCTCCGGGATAAGGATGTGGTGCCACAACACCCAAAGCCGCATTATTCTGACAATAATCTTCTACAAAAGCAGACATAACCAAATGTAAAAGACCATTGCGCTTTAATTCATTGGAATAAGACAACTGATATGCTTCCAGCATCTGTTCTATATATTGCCCCACTTTATCCACACAGTTTATCTTTCTTACTGGATTTTTCAAACTAAATCCCGCCTGACTGGTACATTCTTCTGCTTTCATGCCCACAAATCCAACCCAGGTATAGCACCATGGATCATCCTTGTCTGATTCATACCAAGCTTCTACTTTGGGCGGAATATAAAACACATCTCCCGCCCCAAGCTCGTATTTCTTTTTATTAATTTCCAGCGTACCTTTCCCTTCCCTGATGACATGAATCACATGAGCATCTCTCATATTCGGTCCAAATCGATGAGAAGGGTTACAGTATTCCAACCCGCAGTAAGTCAGGCACAGATCCACAGAATCTTTCTGAAGGTCTTCTAACACCCTGTATCTGGCAGAATTTGTAAATCCAACTGTATGTGTATGGCTCAATATAGTTCCCTCCGGTTTCTTTTTACTCTTCTATTTTTTTCAAAACATAGAGCAGTGAAGCAAAATCTCCACCTTTCTCGTTTAATTCCTCTCTGTCAATAGGAATACCCGCATACATCAGCTCTGAGCCATAAGCCTGATAAGATTTTGTTTCACCCAGAACATTCCGGCTTACTTCATATAAACTGTCCTCACTTAATCCCTGTAGACGCAGACGGAGCCAGGATGCATTGATTTTATTCAGTCTCTGATAAAACCCTGCAATTGCTTCTGTCTGATCTCTGGATACCACCATCCACGCTGCATCATTTCCTGCAAATGGGCTTAACAGCCGGTAGAAATCGCCTTCTACCTGGATCAAATCCCGGTACTGTTTCATAAAGGTAATCTGTTTCTTCACCATCTCAATCTCTTCATCACTGAGCAGGTTTAAATCCAGCTCATATCCGAAGGTACCGAAATAAGCTACATTTCCCCTTGTCTCCAGCGGTGTTGTTCTAAGAAGCTGATGATTTGGAACAGCAGACACATGAGAACCCATACTCACCACCGGATATACCATAGATGTACCATACTGGATTTTTACCCTCTCACTGGCATCTGTATCATCACTGGTCCAAGTCTGTGGGGCAAAATACAGCATAGCAGGATCAAATCTCGCACCACCGCTTGCACAGGATTCAAACAAGATTTCCGGAAATTCTGTGGTCAGACGGGTATATAAATCATAGACACCCAGAATATATTTGTGCATTACCATTCCCTGATGGGCAGCACTTGCTCCCCGGCTGTAAGGCTCTGACATATAACGGTTCATATCCCATTTAATGTAAGAGATGGAAGACTCTCTTAACACTTTAGATATCATTTCATAGATATAATCTACCACTTCTTTCCTGGAAAAGTCCAGTACATGCTGATGTCTTCCATGAGATTCGAATCTTCCTGGTGCACCAATAATCCAGTCTGGATGTGCACGGTACAGATCACTGTCCTTATTTACCATCTCCAGTTCCACCCAGAGACCAAATTTCAGTCCCAGAGCTTCGATCTTTCTGGATAGCCCGGATATGCCATCCGGAAGTTTCTCCAGATTCACATACCAATCTCCCAATCCTCTGTAATCATCGTTTCTTGCCCCAAACCATCCATCATCCAGGACAAACAATTCCACACCTACTTCTTTTGCCTTTTTTGCAATATTTAAAATTTTCTCTTCATTAAAATCAAAATAGGTTGCTTCCCAGTTATTCAGCAGAATTGGCCGGGCCTTGTCACGCCAATAGCCTCTCATCAGGCGGGTTCTGTATAACCTGTGATATACCTGGCTCATTTTATTCAGTCCCTGATCACTGTAGACCATAACTACCTCAGGAGTCTGGAATGTCTCACCCTGATTCAATTCCCAGGAAAAGCCTTCTGGATGAATTCCCATAGTCACTCTTGTCAGATCAAAGGTCGTTACCTCCGTCTGTGCCAGGAAATTACCACTATATACCAGGCTGAATCCATACACTTCACCCTGAGACTCTGTTGTATGTGGCCGTTTCAACGCCAAGAATGGATTGTGCTCTGCACTGCTTCCTGTGCCATGAAGATTCTGAATGGATTGAATGCCCATCTCCAATTTTCTTGTTTTCACATAACGCTCTCTTGCCCATGCACCAGCCAGATGAACCATCTCGAAATCCATGTCCCCAAATTCCACACTCATGCTCAGGGCACGTTCCAGGACAATTTTTTCTGTTCCTTTTTGTGTAAAACGGGCGTTTCTGGTAATTACCGGATGCTCCTCATAAATCGTATAGGAAAGTACCAGCTCCGTATCAATCAGATCATCATATAAAATAATCTCCAAAGTCTGGGCTTCTTCGTCAGATTCTGCATAAGTAGCCGGAAGTGGTTTTAACTCCTTCTTCCCATTAAAAATATTGTGCCCTACATAGGCAAAAGCAGAAATCCGGCTTCCGTCTTCCTGTAACACAGTAAAGGCAGGGCTTCTGTAATCTCCTGTTCCATAAGACGGATATTCCTGTTTTGTATATTCCATAGACAAAACCCCTGGTTCCGGTACATTCACAGAGGTCAGAGGGCGTGATATTTCTTCATGAAGATAAGAAAAATCTTCTCTGTCTTTTATTCTCTTTCCATAATACAGATTTTCAATCTGTCCGTTTTCCATAATCTTCATAATATAACTTACTTCTTTATTATATAGATGAAACTCTCTTGCTTTTTCATGAAATTGAATTGCCATAAAACACCTCCAAATTTTTTTACAGAAAAAGGACAGCCTCAGGGCTGCCCTTCTGTTTTTCATATAGGGACTCCACCCTATTATAATTTACCACCAGATGTTGCAATACCTTCGATAAACTGTTTCTGGAAAATCATATAAATCACGATCATTGGAATACAGGCAATGAGAGATGCTGCCATTAATTCCGGGAATTTTGCTGTGTACTGTCCCTGCATTTTTGCCAATGCGGAGGAGAGTACCAGCATATCTTTATCTGTATTTACAATCATTGGCCACATCAGGTCTTTAAATGCAAATACTGCTGTGAAAATTCCAAGTGCTACCATGCTGGATCTGGTAAGCGGTGCCATAATAAACAGGAACGTCTGTCCGATATTACATCCATCCAGTCTTGCTGCTTCTTCCAGATCATTTGGAAGCCCCATATATCCCTGTCTGAGCAGGAATGTACCAAAGGCCGTTACCATACCTGGGAATACCAGGGCAAACATGGTATTTAACATACCCATCTTACTTACCATTAAATACTGTGGAATAATGAAAATCTGTACTGGAACCATCATCTGAAACAGTACCAGTGAAAAGCATAAATCTCTTCCTTTAAAGTGCAAACGACCGAATGCATATCCAGCCATGGTCGCAGTAAGCACTGCACATACCACGCGGAAGAAAATTAACAGCAGTGTGTTTTTATACAGCACCAGGAAGTTCATGTTTTTCATAACTGCCTTAAAAGCATCGAACCGCCATTCCTTAGGGAAAATTACAAACGGGTCTACAGAGGTTGCTTCTGTAACAGTCTTAAACGCAGTCAGAATCATCCAGAGGAACGGAACCAGCATCGTGATTGATACAAGTATCAATACAATATGTATTAAAATCTTAACAAGTTTCTGTTTTCTTTCCATACTATCCATTTTGTTCCCTCCCCCTTAGTTGTAGAATACCCATTTTTTCTGTCCAATCATCTGGAACACTGTAATAATCATGGTGATCACAAGCAGAAGCACTACAATGGCAGAGCCGTAACCCATGTTCTTGTTAATAAATGCATATTTATAAAACAGATATACCAGTGACTGTGTTTTCTCCAGAGCAGGGTTAGATTTATCCATTACCATGTACATCAAATCAAACACCTGAAGAGAACCGATGACACGTGTTACTAACACAAAGAAAATAGTAGGTGAAAGGAGCGGTATCGTAATATGGAAGAAAGATTTCACTCCTGTTGCCCCGTCAATCTGTGCTGCCTCATAATAATCATGAGGAATCTCCTGCAAACCAGACAGGAACAGTACCATGTTGTAACCAAGAATCGACCAGACACCAATTACAGCAATAGAATATACTGCGATTTTTGGATCTGATACCCATTTTACATTTAAGTTGAACACATTATTCAAAAGACCAAAATCTGAGTTAAATAACCATCTCCAAACCATAGCAACCGCTGCTGGAGCTGCTACCATAGGAAGGAAAATAATGGTTCTGTATGCAGAACGCCCTTTCATCTTTCTATTCAGAAGAACTGCCAGAACTAATGCAATGGCAATAGAGAACGGAACTTCTACAATTGCATATTTGAATGTGTTGATCAGTGACTGCCATACTTCAGAATCACCGAAAACTTTCACATAGTTTTCTACGCCTACGAAAATATTTCCTCTTCCGAAATCTCCTGTTTTAAAGAAACTCTGGTAGATGGTCTGGAAGATAGGAATAATGTTCAAAACAATCAATCCAATAACAGTGGGAAGAATAAACAGCCAGCCCCACATAAATTCACTTTTTTCTCTGCTGGTTCGAGCAGGTTTGCCGCTTTTTGCCAATCGAATCACTCCTAGTATAATAATGGTGTAGTCAGTAAGACTACTTGGTTAATAAGTTTCTA
>USPF01000031.1 GCA_900556555.1 uncultured Blautia sp. | reverse complement strand
TTTTATGGAGAAAATATTTTTCATTTATCTATTGACATTTATTAGCTGGACTTTTCTTCATGTGTCTGTCCAGTATAGCACTGATGTATTTTCTTGTAAATATTTCATTTTTTTATAGCATCTGAACACTTTTTTATATTTACCCTTTCCTGCCAAAATTTTATAATAGAATCACGAATAGAAAACAGGAGGAACTGTGTAGCCATGAAGATTTATGTAAATGCAAACGCAGGATATGATGGAAATGGAACTTCCCAGATGCCATTTCGCCACATTAACGATGCTGCTAAAATAGCACAGCCCGGAGATGAAGTTCTGGTAGCTCCAGGTATTTATCGTGAATATGTAGACCCAGTTAATGCCGGAACAGAGAATGCACGGATTACTTACCGTAGTACAGAGCCTCTCAAAGCCGTGATCACAGGTGCAGAACAGATTAAAACCTGGGAATTATACGAAGGAAATGTATGGGTCTGCCGTGTGCCAAACAGTGTTTTCGGAAATTATAATCCTTATACAACATTTGTGTATGGGGACTGGTATTTCGCAAAAGCTGATAAACATACCGGATGTGTATATCTGAATGATAAGGCTTTATACGAAACCTCTTCTCTTTTGGACTGTATCAAAGGAGAGGTGTATGAATGCAGCTGGATGCCGGAAGACTCTGTCTACAAATGGTACACCGAGCAGGATGAAGAAAACGACGAAACCGTAATTTACGCAAACTTCCAGGGCAAAAATCCCAATGAAGAAAACGTGGAAATCAATGTAAGAAGGGAATGCTTCATGCCATCCGCAACAGGCAGAAACTACATTACCGTAAGTGGATTTAACATTAATAAAGCTGCTACCACCTGGGCTCCCCCGGCTGCGTTTCAAGATGGTATGATTGGCCCGCACTGGAGCAAAGGCTGGATCATAGAAGACTGTGACATCTCCAACAGCAAGTGTGCTGGTATTTCTGTAGGGAAATATCTCGACCCTGCAAATGACCATTATTTCACTTATAAATACGTAAAAAGCCCTACACAAATGGAACGTGACGCTGTATGCCGCGGCCAGTATCACGGATGGCTGAAGGAAAACATCGGCGGTCACATTATCCGCAGAAATAATATTCACCACTGTGAACAGGGCGGAATCATCGGACGTATGGGCGGTGTATTCAGTTTAATCGAAGATAACCACATCCACCATATCAACAATATGATGGAGCAGGGCGGGGCGGAAATCGCAGGAATTAAGATGCATGCTGCCATTGACGTAACGATGAGAAGAAATCACATTCACCATTGCACTATGGGAATCTGGTGCGACTGGGAAGCACAGGGAACCCGCCTGTCCCAAAATCTTCTCCATGATAACCAGCGCCCGGCTTTTGCCAAAGTTTTAAAGGGCGGCATGATGTCCCAGGATATCTTTGTTGAAGTAAGCCATGGACCAACTTTGATTGATCATAATATTATGCTTTCTGAAGCAAGTTTGAGATTTGCGACCCAGGGAGTTGCTATGGTACATAATTTAATCTGTGGTGCTCTCACCTGCGTAGGTGAAGGAACCGGCTGGCGTTACACACCATATCATATCCCACACCGCACAGAAGTCATGGGATTTATGACATTCCTGCATGGTGACGACAGATTTTATAACAATATTTTTGTTCAGAAATGGCCTGACAAGGATGTGATTATCATGCACGATTCCAACGACGGATTTGACACAGAAAACCAGAAAGCAGGTACCTGGATGTTTGATGAATATCCTACTTATGAAGAATGGAAGGCTCAGTTTGATTTCAGCCAGCCAGCCAACATGAGTGCACTGGAGCCTGTACATTTTGGTCATCTGCCTGTATGGACAGAAGGAAACGCTTACCTTGGCGGTGCAAAAGCCTGCAAAAATGAAGTCAATGGTCTTATTTCCTCTGAAGACGTAAAAGTAGAGCTTCTTGAAAAAGACGGAAATTATTATCTGGATACCAATATCTATGACTGCCTGAAAGCCTTTAGGGGCAGAATGATTAATACGGATGTGCTTGGCATGGCATTTGAACCGGAACAGCGGTTTGAAAATCCAGATGGAACAGACATTCAGTTCGACAAAGACTATTTCGGCGGACACCGGGGCGTAGATGTGATTCCAGGTCCTTTTGCAAATGCTAAAGACGCAAAAAAACCATTGGTAAATAAATAAAGCATACAAAAATACTGGCGGTGCAGAATCCTTTCTGACCACCAGTATTTTTCTTTACATTTTACAGTATCACCGGAACCTCCACAGGCGTTTTCCCAGTAAGTTCCTTGCTTCTGCACGTTCTCTTCTATATTTTTTCACTGTAAAACTCCTTCCATTTTATTTTTCTGATATACAAAATAATCCCACACAAAAACAGGCAGGACTTTAAAAAGCAAAGCTCTGCCTGTTGTGTATTATCAACTATCTATCCCACTTATCACAAAGGGAATTTATCTGATCAGCGAATTTTGCCAGATCCTTATTGGCACCGCCCTCATTCCTGCGAATAACAGCCATAAGTCGCTGTCCGGCTGCCACCAGTCTCGCAAATACACCTGCCGCCTTCCTGCTCTTAGCTTTCTGCTCTGTATGCTTCACTACAATACCAACGGTCTGTTTCGTCACTTCATTGGTCAGCAGGTCTACTTCCGTTCCACTGTACGGTGCAAGTGCAGAATATCCAAGCTCCGTTTCCAGACGTTTTGCAAAAATATCACAAACCTGGTCATCGCCATGAGCCACAAAGACGCTCTTAGGCTTCTCCTTAAAGGAACTAGCCCACCTCATAAGCCCCTGGTCATCTGCGTGTCCGCTGATACCCGGCAGACGGATAATCTCCGCATTGACATGAATATCCTCACCGAAAAGCCTTACATCCGTAGCACCTTCCACTAAAGCCCTTCCTAAAGTTCCAATTGCCTGATAACCAACAAATAAAATTGTAGACTCCCTTCTCCACAGATTATGTTTCAGATGATGCTTAATCCGGCCCGCATCACACATACCGCTGGCAGAAAGGATAACCTTCGGTTTGTCATTAAAGTTAATGGCTCTTGATTCATCACTGGTAATGGACAGACGAAGCCCCGGAAATGCAATGGGGTTGATTCCCTTATTAATCAGTTCCATGGCTTCTTCATCATAGCATTCTGTATAATGCTCCTTGAATATCGTCGTTGCCTGCACAGCCAGAGGGCTATCCACATAGACCTCGAATCCCGGAAATTCCGGAAGCAGGTTATCTTCTTTGATTTTACGCAAAAAGTACAGCATCTCCTGAGTACGGCCAACAGCAAAAGAAGGAATGACTACATTTCCGCCTCTGGCAAAGGTCTTCCGCACAACCTCTGTAAGTGCCTGCACATATTCCGGCTTTTCTCCATGGCTTCTGTCACCGTAAGTCGACTCCATCACTACATAATCTGCACTTTCAATGTATGTAGGGTCTTTAATCAATGGCTGATCCAGGTTTCCGATATCACCGGAAAATACAATCTTACGTTCCTCGCCTTCTTCTGTGATCCACAATTCAATACTGGCAGAGCCAAGCAGATGACCTGCATCTACAAAACGCACCTTAATACCTTCCGCAAGTTCGATGACTTTATCATAGCTGCACTCAGCAAAAAGCTGAATAACCCCCAGTGCATCTTCCATGGTATAAGCCGGCACAAACTCTGCCTGCCCATTTCTTCTGGCCTTCCTGTTTCTCCATTCTGCCTCGAACATCTGGATATGGGCACTGTCACGCAACATAATGTCACACAGGGCACAAGTGGCAGAAGTCGCATAAACAGGTCCACGGAAGCCTTTTGCATAGGCCAATGGGAAATTTCCCGAATGGTCAATATGGGCATGGGTCAAAAGAGCAAAATCCAACTCTGAAAGGGGCACCGGAATATCCTGGTTCTCATACTGGTCAGGCCCTTGCTCCATACCACAGTCAACAATAAACTTCTTCCCCGCTGCCTCCAGATAATAACAGCTCCCTGTCACCTCATGAGCAGCACCAATAAAAGTCAGCTTCATAAAGAAAACCCCCTTTGCTGTATAATGAATGTCATACTAACATTATACAGCACATAAGGGGGTTTTAATAGGGGAATGAATATTAAATTTGTGGAAACTTATAGGAAATATACTCTAGTGGATGCACATTATGGGAAATATAGACAAAGTGGGTTAGTCAATCCAGATACCGTCGGTCATAGGGGATTTACTTTCTGTCGTATTCCCTTTATACGCAACGCAGGCTGCTTTTACCCTATAATAATAACCTTTCGCAACTGATACGTTGTAGCTCTTTGTTAATAACGAATGGTTATATCTTGTATCTGAAAATTCTTGAACATATCTCCAAGCACCATCAGAGTATCTTTGAAGTATCATCTTTAACAAAAGTTTATCACATACAACCCCCGCTAAAACAGAACCAGATACATTAATTACACCATTCCCCTTATTACCAACACTTACAGTTCCATTATTTAAAATATTCCCTTTTGCAACGTTTTCTAATGTTACTGTTGATTCATCTGTATTCAGAAGTATAGATCCATCAACTACTTTTCCTAAATCATTAAGACCTTCTGCATGTACATTAACTCCTATATTAAAAAATAATAAAAAACTAAAAAATAAACAAATTATCTTTTTCATTTTTTCTTCTCCTTAACAAACTAATAAAACATATTCTTGGCTATCTTTTGCATTTCATCTTTATTTACTTTACCTAAAAACTCATAGTATACATTTTTATAGTTCCATTTCAAACTATAGGTTGGTTTAATATCTCCCTCTTCATATATTTCCCACAATGAACTTGTTAAATCTGAAACTATTTCATTTTGTATGTCACATAAATGGTTTCCACTATCTTCCTGTGATAGTCTTGTTATTTCCCAATTGTTAAGAAAAACCGCCAAATATATAACCTGTTCACCATATGAATATCTAACAAAAGCAATCTGTGCCTCTTCATCAAGGGTATAATCTAAATATTCCATATCATCTGGAAGATATAAGAACTCTGGCATCGTTATACCAAACGTATTCTCAATATCCTCAAACGCATACTCTACCGTTCTTCCACTTTCCTTAACTTCCACATTATTCAATCCTGTATTCACATCATTCCCAAACAACCTGTTTACTTCTTGCATAATATATGCTCTGTTTGCTTCACTGCTCATAGAGACTGTAAATATTCCTATTACGGTGGCTGCTGCCACAGCCGACCATTTTATCACCTTCTTTTTCATACTGCATATCTTTTGTTTACGGTTACTTTGTTTTGCGGGATTTTGTTCATTTTCATTTGTATTTTCTAATGCATCTGTTTTTTCATTTTCTTTGACTTCTGAATGTTCGCCGTCTGTAAACAGGCCTCTTTCTCTGGCTTTTGCCATAAGTGCCTGAAATTTTTCTTCTGTAGGCTCCCATTCGGGCATATCAGGAATGTTTTGTATTTCTCTTTCAATTAATGCGGCTTCTTCCAGCTCTCCAGGACTGTAGCCGCCATTGAAATTCTCGTCGTACTGGTCCTGGGCAGAAAGAGTTCGTCTTCTGTTTTTCTGTTCTGCTATTTTATCCATGAAACTCCTATCTTTCCTTGACTTTTTCTGACAAGTGTATCATATTATCATATAGTTACTATTTTGAACAGATCAGGAGGTACACCATGAAACATATCGTACTCACCGGCGGCGGAACAGCCGGACACGTTACTCCGAATATAGCTATGATTCCACGATTGAAAGAACTGGGATATCAAATTTCCTACATTGGTTCTTACGATGGAATCGAAAAAAAACTAATCGAAGAACTGGGCATTCCTTATTATGGAATTTCTTCCGGTAAGCTCAGACGTTATTTCGATGTCAAAAACTTCACTGACCCATTCAAAGTCATGAAGGGTTTGTTTGAAGCGAAAAAATTAATGAAGCAGTTAAAGCCAGATGTTGTCTTCTCTAAAGGCGGCTTTGTAACTGTTCCTGTAGTAATTGCAGCAAGCAGAAGGAAAATTCCTACTTTCATCCATGAGTCTGACATGACCCCTGGACTGGCAAATAAATTATCCATTCCTTTTGCCACGAAAGTATGTTGTAATTTTCCTGAAACAGTTTCCCATCTTCCTGCGGAAAAAGCTGTCCTCACAGGAACACCTATCCGTCAGGAATTGTTGACCGGAAATCCTGAAAAAGCCTTAGAATTCACCGGATTTTCTTCTGAAAAACCAGTAATTCTCATTATAGGTGGAAGCCTTGGCGCTGCTGCAGTAAATGATGCTGTAAGAGCTATCCTTCCTGAACTTCTGAAAGATTTTCAGGTTATCCATCTCTGCGGAAAAGATAAATTGGATGAAAGCTTGGTTGGTACCAAAGGCTATGTACAATACGAATATATCAAAAAAGAACTCGCAGATTTATTTGCTCTATCAGATATTGTTATTTCCCGTGCGGGAGCTAACGCCATCTGTGAACTCAGTGCCCTGAATAAGCCTAATCTTCTCATTCCGCTTTCTGCCCGGGCAAGCCGCGGTGACCAGATTTTAAATGCCCGCTCCTTTGAACGCCTTGGTTACAGCAAAGTGCTGGAAGAAGAAGAAATCACTGACCATGTTCTTTTGGATGCAATCCATGATTTATACACAAACCGTGAAACCTATATTACTGCAATGTCTTCCAGCAAACACAAAGATTCTATTGAACAGATTGTGCAACTGTTTGAAGAAGCAGTATCTCATTCATAGTTCTTCGAAGCTTTCTCTGTAATGCTTATTAATCCAGATTTTCAGCCTGTGCTTCTTAGCTCTCAGGTTTCCCACTGAGATGCCAAGGGCACGGGCGACATCTTCTGCTTTCTCTTCATTTAGAAAGGTTCTTCTCAGAATCTCGTACCAATGTCTATTCTTTTTCTTCAACTCAGATAACATTCTGTCTGTTAATTCCTGAAGTTCCAGCTTGTGCATAATCTCTTCTTCGGATGATACCTGTGCGTAGGATTTGCTGGATATCCAGACACTACTTCTGTCCATCAGACTTTCTTCTGTATCCGAAATAGATGATGCAACTTCATGTACCTGATACGCTTTTCTACAAAAATCAATAGATTTTCTCTTTGCTGTTACAATAAACCACCGTTTAAAACACTCCTCTTCCAGAGTATCTACATTTTCAGAAAATAACAAAAATACTTCCTGACAGATATCCTCTGAAAAATCCACATCCTTTAATACGCTATATACTACCTTCATCACTAATCGATAATGTTGTTGGTATATGCTACGAAACTTGTCTTCTGTCATTTTTTTATCCAACTTTTATTCCATTAAAAACTTTTCTAAGATTTCATCCCTGTCTTCCGAAGTCAAAGTGCCCGGTGTCCATGTAATTCCAGCATGGTCATCTGTGTACCGTGGAATCAGATGCATATGAAAATGAAATACAGTCTGTCCTGCCGCTTCACCATTATTCTGCACAAGATTATACCCGTCGCAGTTCAAAATCCCTTTCATCTTGGTTGCAATTTTTTTTGCTAAAATCATAGCATGGGCTGCCATTTCATCCGGAAGGTCATACAGATTTTCATAATGAGCCTTCGGCAAAATGAGAGCATGACCTTTGTTGGCAGGACCCAGGTCTAAAATCACTCTAAATTCCTCATCCTCGTACAGCGTGGCAGAAGGAATTTCACCCTTTGCTATTTTACAAAAAATACACTCTTTCATTTCTCATTTCTCCTTTCATTAATATATCCGAATTTGAACAGTGAAATATTACGCATCACTTGTCGAAATTTGGAAATTTTTGTAAAAATGTTTTATTTGATATTTAAAATTAACAGTGTTACACTATCTCGTGAATAAAAGGGGGGGAAAATATGGCTACACAAACTACTTATCTAAACACTTTGACAACTGAAAACACGGATTCAGATTACAAATTACGCTACAAAGAACTGCTGTCTAAACACCAGATAATTTTGTCACAAATTTCTCATGAAATCAGGAATCCGGTAACTTTAATCAACAGCTTTCTCCAGTTAGTAGAATCAAAGCATCCTGAACTTTCCAAAGACTATTACTGGCTGAAAGTCATAGAAAATATGGACTTTCTCAAATTTCTTCTTGGAGAATTTTCAGATTTTAACAATTCAGAAACACTCCGTACAAAAGAACTCGATCTCGCACAATTATTCTGCGAAACCATTGAATCAGCTATACCATCTTTAGAGTCACAAAACATTACCGTTGAAGTCAATGTAGAATCTGAACTTCCGGTTTTCACAGGAGACAAAATCAAGCTAAAACAACTCATCCTGAATCTTCTGAGAAACGCAGGGGAAGCAATCACCTCCCATGGCAATATCTGCTGCACCCTGAAATACGAAAATCATCAGATTCTTATGGCCATACGTGACAGTGGTGCCGGAATCCCGGAAGAATATAAAAAAGATTTATTTACACCCTTTGTCACACATAAACAGGAAGGAACAGGTCTTGGACTGGCCATCTGCAAAAGAATCACAAAAGCACATGGCGGAAGCATTTCCTTTTGCTCCGAAAATGGAAAAGGAACAGAATTCACAGTATGCTTTCCAGTCTCCTGATTCTGTTGCCTGCATAAATCAGGTTCTCTTTCTTTTTGGTCTGCGGTACAAAAGAATTCCCAGAAGAAATCCAAAAATCAGACCGCCAAAGTGTGCCATATTATCTATGCCTGCACTTGTGATACCAAGATAAAGGCTCAATGCAGCCATAAAAATCAGCCGTTTTGCCGTGAAGCTTTCAATATGCCCTTTGTTAATCAGGAGTATATAAATCATGGCACCGATCACTGCAAAAACCGCACCGGAAGCACCTGCTGAAACAGCTCCATCCTTTTTTGTAACTTCATAGCAGGTAGACAAAATATTAGCTCCCACTCCTCCTACAAAATAAATTAAGAGATATTTAAACTTACCGATATTCCGCTCCAGGCAGTCGCCAAGAAAGAGCAATACCAGCATATTATTTCCTAAATGTTGAATTCCAAAATGAAGAAACATTGCTGTAACCAGGCGGTAATACTCCTTCCCCACTATAATCGCAGGAGCATACCCGGCACCCCACCTGTACATGTGCATGGTATCCAGAGCAGAACCTGTTAATTCCACAGCAGCAAATACAAGCAGGTTCAGGAAAATCAAAAAAGTGTTCACTGGCACTTGTTTTCTGCTTCTCATAAAACGTTTAAAATCACTTTCTTCCTGATATTGGGGCGAAAACTGACCATATGGATTCATATACACACCTTTTCCTTCATAATATCGAATTAATGTGTTAATATTATAAATCTTTTCTGCTTTTATTGCAAGCCAAAGCATGGCTCATTTGTGCATTATGGTAAACATATCGGAATTTTTTCTGTGCAAAAATGATGATATCATCACTTTGCAAATCATATTCCTGTTCCGGATTGAGCCACAGATTGTTGAGTATCGTTCCATTCCTAGAATTAATATCTACGAGAACATCTTTCTGTCCTTTTCTGATTATTTTCGCATGTAAGCGGCTAACTGTAGGTATATTCAGCCAAATATCCACATTTTCTTTCCATTTTCCAATTATGGTAATTTCTTTTTCCAGAAAATATCTCTCTGGATTTGCTTGATCTAATTCTTCCAGATATGCGAAAGAGGTTTCTTTTTCCTGTAACAGCGCAGTTGAACCTGTTTCTCCCTCACTTTCTTTTATAAAATTTTCTGTTTGAAAATTTTTTTCCTGGATATCATCCTTTACCTCTATCTTTTCATCAAAGGCTTTTTCTTTTTTTGAATGTTGGTATCTCCAAAAATATATCCCTCCTATGGTGCCTCCCAGTACCAGTACACTTCCTATCACTACAGCCCATAGATAGATGGAATCCATGACTCTCAGGTTTCTAACCGCCCAGAATATCCCTGCGCCTATAATAGTACTGACAAGAATCCCTATTTTTCCTGCACTTTGTCTTTCTTCTCTGTCTTCGTCTCTATAAAAATCATCAAGAATCTTCTGGCGTTCCTGCTCCCTTTCCTCTTCATCCTGTATCCCGCTTTCCCATTCATGACTGACTGATTCCTCCTTTTGTACATATACCTGTTCTTTTAAAATATCCATACGCATACCGGATTCTGTTGATTCCTTGTATATTCCATACCCCAGCGTAACAGCTTCTTTATCCGTATGGTCTATTTTAGGCAAAATATATTCTGTCAACTGCCTGAATTCCTGTTCTATATCCGCTTCTGATACAGGACACCAGACAAAGTAATATTCTTTATTCTCTTTACCCCGGAAAATACAGGAGGGCTGCAGCAATAAGTAATCCCGGTTCAGTAAGTATTCATCCAAATTTTCCATAATTTTAAGAACGCTTATGAACAAATTTTCCAGCTCTATCCTGTCAAATTTTCTATTTTCAAATAAGTTTTTCAGACTTTGACAGCCTGTAATTCCATAATAAAACAATTCTTCTCCATTCACTTTTTGAAGTTTACACGGAAGCAGGCTCTGAATCTGGTTTTCCAGAAGCATACGTGTCTGATAACTGTCCCTCTTCCTGATTTCTCCTCCCCCGATCACCATATAATTATCATTCATACTTCTTTTATAAGAAATTTCCATCCGCACCCCCCTTTCTTTTTTCTTTTTCATTTTTTATCTTTCCATATCCAGGGCTTTCCTGGCTTTCTGCACTTTTTCAATAAATAATACAGGTCTTATGACCTTGCTTCTGATTACTGCCTTTCTCCTCCAGTTAAGACCTTGAAAGGGTATTTTCAAATTTTTATCAAAAGAAACTATAATTTCTCTTTTACTCCCTGATACCTGATAAGCATCTAATCTGGCTCTTTCTGTCTCTTTTGCTCTGCTCACACCATCTATGAATCTGCTGACAGCCAGGGTACTTCCGTAAACAGCAGTTTCACAGGCTCCCGCTGTATCCCATACTCTCATATAACTTCCAAGCAAAAGCA
This sequence comes from uncultured Blautia sp., assembly GCA_900556555.1. GTDB lineage: Bacteria > Bacillota > Clostridia > Lachnospirales > Lachnospiraceae > Blautia. The sequence goes on along the minus strand of USPF01000031.1, from coordinate 16,582 downwards.
AAAGTGATGCAAAAATCACCAGAAGCCAGATTCCACTGATTAATGCCATTTCTACCGTATAACTGCCTTTTACATGCCTTTCCATAACCCCGTACCTGCCATTCCCAAAAATAAAAATGGAACAAATGCAATCTCACTGTTCCTGCTCCTTCTCCTGATTATGATAAGATAAATTGCCGCCCCCATGGCTCCAAGAAATGCTATCCCCAGTATTCCCAGCGTATCCCAGAACCCCATAGAAAATCCAAGAATCAGCGTGAGATAGCCATCTCCATATCCTATGGTTTCTTTTGATACTCTGCTGATAACCAGCATTGCAGTTCCCGGAAGAATTCCCATCAGACACCACAACATCCATTTAGACCATCCTTCCCCCTGACCTGCCCTGTACCAGATTTCATATGCCAAAATAAGCACTGCGTACAGCCTGATTTTCCACAAAGAGATTCTTTTTTCTTTACAATCTTCCACACTGCACATTCCAAGCATCCACATATGTATGAACCATTTTGCCGTCATTTTCTCCCTCCGCATCTTTCACAGGCATGAAGTGCCTCTGTCTCTGATTTTTTTACCATTCTTACACTCCTTTTGATTCCTCCGCACTGTGCATTACTGTGATAAGCAGTTCCTGTTGAAGTAATATAGACCATTCCATGGGCAGTTCCCTGCCCAATACAGCTTTCGCAGGCATGATACCTCTCTCCGTATTGGTTTCTTGCACTTTGAGCATGCCAAAGAGCAACTGCCTCCACAGAAAGATTCAAATGAGTACATGATTCTGAAGTATGATACACACTTTCCCAATCTGTTATGTAAACCATCTCATTGTCTTCACTATTGCCATACAGTTTTCCTTGAAAACCCTTCCAGGCTCTTGCCTGTCCTTCTACTTTGACAAAAACCGGGAATATCTGAAAGACTCCAGAAGGAACATGATAAAAAAACGATGCCCGTAAAAGCACAATATCATCCCGGTAATTAGAACCCAGCAACTGTATCCCCTTGATTCCTCCTTTGATTCCTGATAATGCTTCTCCTTCAAGCCTTTCCCGTATCTTTCTGCTGCCATATGCAGCACAGATTCCATCATTCACGATTCCCACCGGCGACTGAGTATCCTCTGGACTGCAATAAGCATACATGCCCAATTCCTTTGCTCCTTCACACAAAGATGTCTGTACTAATACAAAAATCCGGTAAAGATCCAGCATTCCTGCAATCAAAACAACCGCTATAAAGAAAAAGGGCAGAACAAATGCACTTTCCACAGTAAGACTCGCCTTTTTCTGAAGAGAGCTTTCCTCCTTAATCTTTTTTTCTGACTTTCTGTGTTTCATTTTCCTGCCCTTCTTTCTCACATATCATAGGTGTACATCCGGTCAGCCTGCCATTTTTTTCCTTCTGCTCCCTGAATCTGAAAAGAAAAAGATACTGCATCTGTACATGCATCTATAGCAAAATTTTCTTTTCCCGGAATCATTCTCAGATTCAATTCCATCACGTCCAAAGCCCGCATTACGGTTTTCTCCTTCGAGGACATGGAAAACAGAATTCTCAAATATTCTTCATAGTTAAGCCCTGCACTTCCTGTACACGTATCTCTGATTCCCAGATTGCTTAATTGTGTTCTCCACGAGGCTCTGTCCTTTATCAAAGGCACTTTCCCTCCTGACAGAAGGCACCTCACATCAGAAAGGCTTTCCACATATGCCCACCCTGCTGCTAAAATCGCCTGCACCAGCACCATTCCCTCTGGAATCAAGGTTAAAAACGACAGCGCTGCCGCACAGGCTTCCAGCTCTGCCCTTCTCTGGCTGTCCGTGTATAAATAAGCGATATTGGCTGCTTCCCGAATTAAAAGAATCCTGTTTACAACATAAGAAAGATTATCTTTATCTGAATCTTTCCCTCCTAGAATATACTCCGCTTCATAATCCAGGACTCCGTCTGTCTCCTGGTCTGTATAGCTGCTCATATGCTCCAGGATATATTCCTGTACCCATAATTTATCAAGCCCAGAGGTTCCATAATCCTGACCTCGGAAATCTCCTATTCCAGTCTGCAATTCCCGCCTTGAAGCTGTTTCCTGAACCTCTATCTGCTTTTCTGATACAATACTCCCGGAGGGCATTGCCATTCCAAGGAACCCATTATTTCTCAAGTTCCTGACAATCTCCAGAGGATTATTATTCTCTGAGATTCCCTCCATTGGTTCTGTATCCTCCGGCACAATTTCAGAAATCCCGAAATCCCGGATTTGCTCCTGGTGATTTAAAATATTTTGTGATTCCTCCATTCTGTCCCGGATTGCTTCTATCGCTGATACCCCAAGATTATCCTTCATATAACGGATCATCTGCTGCTGTGCTGCCTTTCCTTTTTCATCAGACGCAACCCTGTATCCATCGATTCCACATGCCAGAATCCTGCATCTGGTAAGACCGGAAGACAGCACCGGCTTCATGTAATATTCAATCTGATTGATCATCTGTGCCGGATTCATCCTGCCTGTCCCATAGCTTCCATCTAGAAAGAACAAATGATACTGTTCCAGCAGCTTTTCATCATATTCCGAAAATAGGGAATACAGTCCTGTATCAATTCCATTGACAGCCTGTACTCTTGTACAGGCAACTCTGGATGCCTGCAATCCTGCTGCCACCAGAGACAGCAGAATCAGCATCATTAGGCTCATGGCCACTGTCATACTCCCCTTCTGCTTTTTCACATTTCCACCGCCTACACACTATTACTCTGTTTTGTGATTTTCGACAAAATATTCTTTACCAGACTGGTAAGCTGCTCCTTAAAAATCAGAACCAGTCCAATAAGAACCACAAGAATCAAAATAATCTCCACAACACCCACTGCATCCTCTTCCATCCAAAATTCTTTCAGCAATTTCATACTCATTCCTCCAATCTCATCCTACATAAAACTCAAAAAAGCCGGCACCATAAGAATAATCAGTACAACCACAAGCTGCATCACCATGGGAAGCAGAAGTTTGATAGCTGCCTCCTCCCCTTTTACCCTGGCACTTCGTTTTCTCTCTTCTGTGACAGAGGCGGCTTCTCTCTCCAGTAGTTCCAGCAGGTTTTCATTCCCTCTTCTCAGATTCTGAACCAGCAGAACAGAAAGCATCTTGTACTGGGAAATCCCATACCGCCTCCCCATCCTCTCATATGCCTCTGCCTCGTACATCCCTCCTTCCATTTCTCTGCATGTTTTCACCACCTCCTCATATGCAGCCCTCTCCCCCAAATGATATTTGTCCCTGTTCCTTAAATAGCCTGTTGCCAGTTTTTCCATTGCTCTGCGGATAGAAAAACCCGCTCTTAGAAACAGTACCAGTTTTTCGACGATATCCGGATAATCTGCCTGCATTTCCTTTCTCTTCTTTTCTTCTTTTTGCTTTTCTTTCTCTCTTGCTAAAGGTTCTGCACCAAGTCCCAGAAGCAAGGAAAGAATACACACCAGAGGGCCTTTATAGTCTTTATCTTTTTTATAATGGACAGTTTCCCCATCTATGGTCTCTGGAAGCAGCAGCTTTTTTCCTTCTTCATGACTGATTTCTTCTGCCTTCTTCTGGATTTTCTTCTCAAGTTCCTGACTTTCACTGAGAACAGGCGGAAACACTGTCACCTCTTTTGCCCAGACCTCCTCATGATCTTCCAGCGAAATTGTACAATACAATTCTGTTTTCTCACCTTGTTCACTCACGTTTTCTCCAATCCTCCCCTCCCAGCTCAGCACATCCGGCCACCCGGTACTCCAAGACAGCATCACCGGATTGTTCGCAATCTGTTCCAAAAATTTCATATCTTTTTGAATCTCGCCTGTGCCTTTTGTCTGTCCCTCATACCATTGTTCCAGCTCTTCTTTTGCTCCTTGGATATATTCCAGAACTTCCTGTTCCTTGTAATGCTCCTCCTCCACAAAAATTTTGATCTTCTCTTCTCTGTTTCCAGCTTCCACACTTAAATGCTGCTCATATCCGCCCTCCCCGTAAGGATTTCTGGGAAGGCAGTTCATTTCTGTATCCTGCTTTTCCTGTATGTAAATACCCAGTCCCAAAAGAGTTCCTGACACTATGATTGCCGCTGAAAAATATTTTCTAAACCTCAATCTCTGTCAACCTCACTCCCCACACAAATGCAAACAGATACAAAAACAAACAGAATGTCATCACACAGATACCTACTCCCGTATGATAAAGAACATCCAGAAATCCCGGGGAAGTAAGATGCATATATAAAATAATTCCTAATGGAATCACACTCATAATCTTCTGCTCCATTTTTTTAGATGCAAGAATGGTATCTATTTCCTTTTGCACCTGAATCCGCTCTTCCATGGAACGAATACACTTTTGCAGAATTTCCTTCATATTTCCTCCCATTTTCTTAGATTGCACCAGAATATCAGAAAAATTTAAAATATCCTCCACTCTGCTGCGTATTCCCAGATCATATAACAATTCCTCCAGTGAAACACTGTGTTTTAACTGAACTTCCATATAAGCAAACTCCATGGTCATTTCTGCTGTTTTTCCATATATTCTTTCCAAATCCTTTCTTGCCTCTTTCACTGCATTATCTAGAGAATACCCTGCTGCGATTCCAACCTGCATAGCACCAAGAGCATCCTTAAACTGGTAATGAATCCTCTTTTTTCTCAACTGGATCTGCTGTCTTTTTCTCTTCCTGATATACCAGGCAGAAACAGGAAGGATAAAGAGAAATACTGCCGCACTTTGATAAAATAAATAATTAATCGTCCCGCACAGAACCACCGCTTCTGTGATGTACTGTATCCACTGTTTCCAAGACAGATGATAAACATCATAATCTATTTTTTCTCCTGTATGTTTCATAGGGAAATCCCTGCCTTTCCAAGTTTTTCTCTGTGTATCAGTTCCCCTGTCTTTTCCAGCTTCTGTTTTCTTACAAACAAAGGATTTAACAAAATTTCTCCATCGCACATCTTGTCAATCTCACAGATTTCCATCACCTTTCTGCTCTTATCCCGCATCCTTCCAAGATGAATGAAAATATCGAATCCAGAGAGAATCTGCCTGCGGATTACCGGAACCGGAAGATCAATTCCCATGAGAACCATGGTTTCCAGCCTGCTAATCATATCTTTGCAGCTATTGGCATGGATAGTAGACAGGCTGCCGTCATTCCCTACATTTACAGCCTGTAGAAGTTCTGCTGCTTCTCTTGAGCGGACCTCCCCTACAATAATCCTGCTAGGCCGCATTCTTAAACAAGTTTTTAATAAATCCCCTATGGAAATCTCCTGATTTTTCTCAATATTCGCCTGCCTGCATTCCAGGCGTACCAGATTAGGAAGTCCCTGAAGCTGGAGCTCCGCATTATCTTCAATAGTGATTACCCTCTCATCTTCAGGTATATACTGGGACAGGGCATTTAAAAACGTGGTTTTCCCAGCCCCGGTTCCCCCGCCGATCAAAATGGTATAGCCAGCCCGAATCAAAACCTTCAGGACTTCTGCTGCCTCCTTTGTAATGCTGTCCATTTCCAGAAGTTTTTCCATGGTAATGGGCTCATTTGGAAATCTGCGGATAGTCAGAATTGGCCCATCCAGTGCTACCGGCGCAATTACCGCATTGATTCGCTCCCCGTTCTTTAATCTGGCATCTACAATAGGCTGCAAGGTATTAATCACCCTGTTGCAACGTGAAGCCATCTGCTGTATCACATCATCCAGTTTTTCTGGGGAAGAAAAAGTCTTATCCAGTGGGAAAATCTTTCCGTCTTTTTCAATAAAAATTTTATCCCACCGGTTGACCATAATCTCCGTAATGGTGTCATCCTCCAACAGTTCCTCAAGTACATCCATTTTCCGTACAGAGCTGAACAGCTCTCTGCGAAGTGCTTCTCTCCTGGAAATAGGCATATATGTCGTTCTGCAATAATCCCCTATCAAACTGTCAATATTCTCCATCACCCCCTGGTCGGATTCCTCCCAGGTATTTTCCAAACGCTCCATAAGCTGTTTCCTCAGATTCACAAATTCTTCTCTATCCCTGTCCTGCACCTTATTTTCTTTCATTTGCCTTCAGCACCTTTCTTACATAATTCCCCCATTTTCCCCAGATTAGCGTCTGTACAAAGCTAGAATCTGTAACGCTGGGGCAACAGGCAGGCAGCCGGATTTCTATGATTTTTTCCTCCTCTCCACACCAATGTTCCATGATTTTTCTAAATTGCGTCATTTTACATCTGGACATCCAGTCATCCAGCACTGGCACATAAACACACCGGCACATTCCCAAAATCTGGAATGCCTGCTCCACAGAATTTCCCATATCCAGCACAACCGTCTCGTATGTTTTTCCCAATCTGAGCAGTTCAAAAAAACGCACCCATTCCGAAAATTGAATCTCTCTGACGTCTTCTGGTGAAACCGCAGGCGGAATAAAATCCATCTTTCCCATTGTTCTCACAAATTTCGAAATTTCTTCTGGCTCAAGTGTGTCGTGACATCTGAACCGGTAAAAAAAATCTGTGAGATTATCTGCTTCTTCCAGATGAAATAGTGTTTCAAACCCGGAATAATCCTCCATATTCAGATAAAGAACCTGCTTTTCTTCTCCCAGAATCTGTGCTGCTGTAAGGGCAAATAAGGTCTTACAGCATCTGCCAACAGGAGAATAAATCCCAATCATATCTAATTTTTTGCTATTTACGGCAGACAGAACAGGGGATGTATGTTCCACATAATACGCCATAACCTCCTGAATCACAGAGTCTGCTGACTGATACTTATAAACCGTCTTGTGTCCCTCCGATTCCTGCGGTTTCTCCTCTGAAAGCAGAATCACATTTTCTGTTCCCAGTTTTTCGATCTGCTCATCTACATCCCCCTCTGCGATCAATAAGATTTCCGGCGGATTGTGATCTGCATAAGTACACAATTTCTCCACATCTGTAAATGCTTCTGCCTCAAAAGGCAGTTTTTTTCTGCTGTTTAAATACTCTGCAAAATTGCAGGCATACTCTCCCTCTGTGTCACACACAGCAATCATATTTTTCTTCAATAAAAACCTCCCGCATAAAGCATCACCCCTAATAAAATGGGCACTGTAAAATGAAAATTTTCAGCCTTCCTGCCCTTTTTTATATATGGAACAGGGTTTCTTGTTTTCCCATACTGATACAAATAATGAAAAAAATAAAGACATCTTTCTTTCAGATTTCCACAAGAAATTAGAAATGCTAAAGATAATAACGCTCCCAGAAAAAAGGAGCAGACCATGATTTTAACAATTGTTTCATATCCCAGAACGCTTCCCAGGACACAAAAAAGTTTAATATCTCCTGCACCCAGCATTCTAAAATAGAACAAAGGAAGCAGCAGAAAAAAGGGTACAAGAATTCCAAGGACATAGACTATCATTCCTTTCACTGACCCGGTGCTGATTTGATAATACAGGCCAAGCACAAGCCCCATACAAATAAAACTATTCACCACCCTTTCCATAAGAAAATCCATAAATACAGCAATGCCGCTAATACCCAGCACAAGCCATAACTCTGCCGTCAAACAACCACCTCTCTTTAATTTGTAATGCATTTTGGATAAATCAGCCGAATGGCTATATGAAATAAAATGATTTGTTTAAGATGACTTTGATTATACCTGTTGAAACTATGTTTGTAAAGGAAAAAGCCTCAAAAAATTGCGATTTGGGTAGACTATACAAAATTACTGTTTGCATTACTAGTAATTTTCAGTTAAAATAATTAATAGAAACGGGAATACCCGTATGGAGTAAGGAGTATAGGTTATGGGACTCATTGTATTTTTAGGCGACAGTATTACAGACGCCGGCAGGAAAGAATCTCCCAATCAATTGGGTTATGGTTATGTAAATATATTTTCTGAACAACTAAATAAACAAAATCAGCAATTAAATATTATAAATAAAGGGGTAGACGGCCAGTTCACCGAACAAATCGCACAATCCCTCCACCCGGAATGCATTTTCCTTCATCCAGACTATGTGAGTATTCTGGTAGGAATTAATGATATCGGGCTTTTAGTAGCCTCTGACGTATCTGAACAGGAAAAACTATATATGCTGGAGGACAGCATCCGTGCCTATCATGAAATGTTGTTTGATCTCTCCAGAGAAACTACAGCCAAAATCATTACTTTAGAGCCTTTCATTTTCCCCAAAGACGGGGCTTTTGAAGAATGGATTCCATGGCAGAAAAAAATGTCCAAAAATATCCGTAAGCTGGCAAGAAACTATGGGGCTTCCTTTGTGCCGCTTCAGGAACCTTTAGAACAAAAAATACAAGAACTTGGCTATGATGCCATTACCACTGACGGTATGCATCTTACCTCCACAGGCCACGAAATTCTTGCTGCACTTGTAAAAGAATTCTTTGACCTGTAAAGACTCTGTATCAGACAGCCGGGGCATCTGCACAAGATTATGATTTTGCAGATGCCCCTTCTTTTATTCATGTGCTGCAATAATATTTTTAAACTGTGCTTTCACAACCTTGGCCAGATTTTCAGGATTTACCTTCAAGGTAGTGCCGATTCTGCCTCCGCTTACATAAATTTCTTCAAAAGCAAGGGCACTGTCATGAATGACCGTAGGATATAGTTTTTTCATGCCAAGAGGACTGCATCCTCCCCTCACATACCCGGTTACTTTTGTAATATCTTTTACATGTATCATCTCTACTGATTTTTCTCCAACAGCCCTGGCAGCTGTCTTCAGATCAATTTCCTCTGCAATAGGAATCACCAGCACATAATATTCCTTACTCTTGCCCTGGACAACTAAAGTCTTAAACGATTGTTCCACAGGCGCACCTGTAATCTCAGCGGTATGAAGTCCGTCAATAAATTCATCACATTCATATTGGATTGCCTCATAAGGAATCTTATTTTTTTCTAATATTCTCATGGCATTTGTCTTAATTTCTGTTTTTTTCATCTTCCATACCTCTTTTCTTTTCTGCTTTTTACAGCATACAAATCTACCTGTTTTTTGTCAATCTTTTCCCGCATAAAAAATATACTTTTACACACCCTATTCCTATCAGAATGAAATGATTCAAAAAGGAGACTGACATGAAAAATAACACCCCTTCCTTTCAAGACAAATACCTGGTAGAAGCTACTTCTGCACATGATCTGGATGGCTGTGCCACAACAGAAGCAACCGGGCTCATTCCCTCTATGCCGGAAAATAAGTCACAGCTAGATTCCTACAAAGAAATCCTTCCCTATTCCCCGGACTGTTATGCAGAGAAAAAGGGCAGCCGTAAATAAATACGGTGCCCTCTATACTATCGCCTAATATCCTCGTCATCCTGGCTGTCTTCATTTGTACTGTCTTCGTCTTTCTGTTCCTGCCCATCTTTCAGCTCACCTATGGCATCTGCTGCTTTTTCCAGGGCTCTCAGGCTGAAGCCTGTATCTGTATCTGCATCTTCTTCACCATCATCGGATTCCTGTCCATCACTGCTTCCATCCTCATCAGAAGAATCCTGTTTATGGCTCGCATGTTCACTTGCAAGCTCTTCTGTATAATCAGAGAGTTTATACATGCCTGCTTCAGAAAAATCCGAATTGTAGTGCATAACCAGAGGAACCAGAGAATAATCCTCAATGCTTATTTTTCCGCTTTCTGCATCTTTCTTGATGGTAAAATCTGCCATACCTCCCAAAAGGTTTTTCAGTTCTGTCTGCCCACTGACAAAATTTCCAAGTGAATAATATACTAACGTTTTTCCTTTATCTTCTCTTGTAAGCAGCTCATAACCTTTCAAAATGTGAGGATGAGAACACAGGATAATATCTGCTCCCTGCTCTGACAGAAAGCTTACTCTGTCAAGGAGCTTTTCGTCTGGCTCTGTGGAGTCTGATTTTCCTCCATGAAGCATTACAACGGTAAGATCTGCCTCCTCTTTTGCCTCTTTGATATCAGCCTTTGCACGTTCTTCTGAATAAAGATTTATCATGTACGTCTCATCTTTTTTCACTTTGTGATTTTCACTGAGCAAGGTACTGTAATTCAATAATGCAATCTTAAAATTTTTCACATTACGGATTTCGTAATTTTTTTCTTTCTCATCACTGTGAATTCCAAGTCTGGTAATCTCCGGATAATTTTTCTTCCAGAAAGATGTGGAATTGATGATGCCATCACTTCCCTGGTCAAAACTATGCTCTGTTGCATGCGTCACAACATCAAATCCTGCCGCTGCCAAAGCATCCCCGACCTCTGTGGGAGTAGCAAAATCCGGATAACCTACTGCTGCACTGTGGCTTTTTACAAAAGGAGTTTCCTGATTCACAATTGCCACATCTGCTTTTTCTATATCTTCTTTTATATTTTCATAAAGAAAATCAAAGTTCCAGTCATTTTTCTTTCCTGCCTGGATAATTGCATCATGGATCATATTATCCCCCACTGCAACCATATGGAGTGTGTTATTTTCCTCTTCTAATCTAGCAGCCTCTTCCTCCTGCTGCTTCTTCTCCTTGGCCTCTTGTGCCTTCTTTTCTGCAATCTTGCCACGGATTGTCACAACCCCTGCAATGATAGCTGCCAGTAGAAACACCATTCCAATGGATGCCAGAATCAGCCTTCTTTTCATCACCTGGCGGCGGCGTTTTCTCTGTCTCGCAATCCTTCTGCGTCTTTCTAATTCAAGCTGTCTTTCTTCCTCTTCTCTCCTTCTGCGTCTGCGCTGGTCACCCATATTCTAAATCCTTTCTGGTATATTTATACGAAAATATACTCATAATCCCTTATTTTTTCTATTTGCAATTCCAAACAATGCGTTGTATTATAATCCCTGCTTAAATATGAACAACTTATTTCTCATTTATTAACTACCATAATAATATGAAAGTGAAGATTATGTCAACGAAATCAAGAAATTATTTTTTAGACAACTATAAAGCATTGTTAATTGTCCTGGTAGTTACAGGTCATTTTATCGAGCCCTGTTCAGACAATCATCCCATTCTCCAATTTCTGAAATGAGGGATTTTTTCTTTTCATATGCCTGCATTCATCTTTATCTCCGGATATTTTTCCAAAAAGAAAATGTCCTTTGAAAAGCTGGTACAAAAGCTTGTCATCCCCTATCTGATGTATGAGATGATTTACTATCTCCTGTATGTGTTTGTCATTCATAAAGATACCGGACTTTACTTAAACCGGCCTAAATTTTCCCTCTGGTATCTCATGGCTCTGTTTTTCTGGAGAATTGCCACACCATATATCCGCAAAATCCCTGGCAATATTTTCATTGCCATTACTGCCGGACTGCTGATAGGATTTACACAGCTTGGCAATTTCTTCAGCATTCCACGGACACTGTTCTTCTATCCATTCTTCCTAGCAGGCTATTATTTTCAGGAGGACTGGTTCAAAGCAGTACGGAAGAATTGGAAGCCCTTTGCTGCCGGACTTGCAGGTTTTCTAACCCTCTTTCTTGCAGTTATTTCTATCAGCGGCATCCGCCTTACACCCCACATCTTTTACGGGCGGTATTCTTATCAGGATATGGGGCTTACGCCAGGAACCGGTATGCTGATACGTTTGGGATGTTACGGAATTTCTTTCCTTATGGTGTTTGTCATTTGTGCACTGATTCCTGGAAAAAAACATTTTTTCTCTATTCTTGGAATAAGAACCATGCCGGTTTATCTGTTCCATGGGCTGATATACAGTGCCTTAAAAACAACACCTGTATTAAAGAATATAGACACCCTGCCGGAAATTTTCCTGCTTCTTTCTGCCTGTATTCTTCTGTCCTTTGCTCTGGCTTCTAAGCCCTTTAACTGGTTCGTGGACAAGATTTCCTCCCTTCCGGTAAACCTTCCAAACCCGGTGTCCGGTATGAGGTTTCCTCCTGTTCCCACTTTTTGGAGAAGACGGCATCAGGCACAGTAACAAAAAGCGCCGGCATCATTGTTTTCAATGACGCTGACGCTTTTTTATCAGCCAATTCCTTTGTAAATCAATCCAAGAATAAATACAATTATGGACAATGGCACATAAATGTATTTTGCTGAAATTTTAAACAGCTTTGGTAATGGTTTCTTTCTTCCTGTTTCCAATTCTTCTTTGATTTTATCAAATCCCAAAATATAGTAAATAGAAATAGCTCCGAGAACAGCTCCAAACGGAACAACAATAATCGTGATGAAATCCATCCACGGACCTACCTTGGACTCAGAACCAAGCATGAAACCAACCAGCAGTGTAATACCTCCACAGAAAAGTACGGAATGATTTCTTTTCAGGTTGAATTTATGCTGCCAGCTCTCAATAACCGCTTCAAACATATTGATGAGAGAGGTAACTCCCGCAAAGCATACGGATAAAAAGAAAATAACAGCAAATACTCTTCCAAGCGGCATCTGTTTGAAGATATTCGGAATGGTAATAAACATCAAAGATGGTCCCGCTGTGGGTTCAATTCCAAATGCAAACACAGCCGGCATAATAGCAAGAGCTGCCAGCATTGCTGCAATGGTATCGAATACGGCTGTCTGCATAGAAGCCTTTGGAATATCTTCTTTTTTGCTGAGATAAGAACCGTAAACAATCATACCAGAACCTGTGATGGACAAAGAGAAAAACGCCTGTCCCATAGCCATAACCCAGGTATCCACATTTGCTAATGCCTCCCATTTTGGAACAAACAGGAATTTATATCCCTGTGCTGCTCCCGGTAAAAATGCCACGCGGATTGCCAAAACTGCAAATAAAACAAAAAATAACGGCATCAGTATCTTATTCGCTTTTTCAATCTGAGAAGCAGCTCCCAGCAATAAAACCAGAACTGTCACAGCAATCACCAGGACATGAAATGGAATATTTCCCATCCATGCTGTCACCTGTCCAAAATATTCTGCTGAATCCTGTTCTAAAACAGTATTTACAGCAGAACCTGCCAGGAAACGAAAAACCCATCCGATAATAACAGAATAACCAATTGCGATTCCAAGAGAACCAAAAAGCGGTATCCATCCAAGAATTTTTCCTACAACTCCAAGATTTCTGGATTCCCAGCAATGTACATAGGAGCCTAATGTTCCGGTTCCCACCTTTCTGCCAATAGCGAACTCTGCGGACAAACCAACAAATCCAAACAGTATAATAAAAAAGATATACGGAATTAAAAATGCAGCACCTCCGTATTCACCTAAACGGTAAGGGAACATCCAGATATTTCCCAAACCTACCGCTGAACCTACACAGGCCAGCACAAAACCAAAGGAGCTGGTGAAACTCCCGTTTTTATGTTTGCTCATAATCTTCCTCCCATTTTTGACTTTAAATCTATAAACTATGTCTCTTTAATGTATCAAAGAACCAAAGAAAAGTCAACAATTTCTCATTCTTTTCTTTGCAATTTCAATTAGAATCTTTTATAATAAATTTAGTTGCGGCATTTTTTGTCTGCATTTGTCAAAAACAAGAAGAAACGGGGAATTTTTACATGGACACATTTATTTTTATTCTGGAAATTATAGGAACTATTGCATTTGCTTCTTCCGGTGCCATGGTAGCAATTGAGAAAAAAATGGATATTTTCGGGGTAAATATCTTAGGTGCCACCACAGCTGTCGGTGGTGGAATTATGCGTGATATTATCCTTGGTTTAACACCCCCCACTGCCTTTGCAAGACCAGTCTATATCCTGTTTGCAGTTGCCACCTCCACGCTGCTGTTTTTCATAGTATATATTAATCCTGAGATTATTCATTCCAAAATCAAATGTAAATATTATGACCGCATTATGCTCTGGTGCGATACACTGGGGCTCGGTATTTTCACTGTACTGGGCGTTCAGACTGCTTCTAAATTTGTGCGGGAAAATATGTTTTTCTTCGTCTTTATCGGTGTTCTGACCGGTGTGGGCGGCGGTGTCCTCCGTGACATTATGGCAAGAGAAACCCCTTATATCCTGGTGAAACAGATTTATGCCTGTGCTTCCATTGTGGGTGGAATTGTCTTTGTTCTCTGTAGAAGAACCAGCATGACAAACATGACCGCCATGCTGATCGGAATGGCTGTTACTGTGATTATCCGTTCCTTGGCTGCACATTATGACTGGAATCTTTTGCGGATTCATTGACTCTAGACAAAATCATGTTATACTAAAACGTGTAATTGCAGGAGCTGAAAGATATTCATAAAAAAGGAGATGTTTCAAAATGAGCAAAATTGATGAAGTCAGAAAAGCAATGGTAGAAGCTATGAAAGCAGGAAATAAAGAGCGTAAAGAGTCACTTTCCATGCTCTTATCTGCATTGAAAAACAAAGCCATTGACAAAAGAGAAGACCTGACAGAAGCCGAAGAAAACGAAGTTGTATTAAAAGAAATCAAACAGACAAAAGAGACACTGGAAATGACACCGCAAGAGAGAACAGACCTTGTAAATGAATGTAAAAACCGCATTGCGGTGTATGAAGAATTTGCTCCTAAAATGCTGGGTGAAGATGAAATCAAAGAGGTTATCCAGGGTGTCTTAGGAGAACTCGGTATTGACGCTCCTACAGGAAAAGACAAAGGAAAAATCATGAAAGTCCTGATGCCTAAGGTGAAAGGAATCGCTGACGGCAAGCTGGTAAACCAGGTGCTGGCATCCATGATGCAGTAAATCTGAAATGAAATAAAATGAGTAAAAATCCGCAGTCTCACGGGAATTTTCCCCAGGAAACTGCGGATTTTCTGTTTCTTTTATTTCTTTACTTTCATACAGAACTCACCAAAAAATTCAAGATATCCCTCTTTCAGTCCTTTCGTTGGAACGATATACGTTAAATGCGCTTCCTTCTCTGAATGCGGTTTTAACTTTACATAATAAATTTTATTATCTGGATTATCAGGAATACCGCCTTCTATCGCAACGGGCATTTCTTCCATAGCCTGACTCCAAAACAGAGGAAATACTGGAAGTTCTTCCCACAATTTGTCTGTGGTATTTTCTAATTTTATGGTAACTTCCATCTCTTTTTGCGAAGATTCGTCTTTTAGATTAGAAAATATAATATCTGTCACCTGAAGACTGCACCCTTTTGCATATTCCGGATACTCTATTTTATCTCCGATTTGAACTGTTTTTTTCTCAATTTCTTCTTTTTTCATTTTAGGAAAATCCTCTTTTTCATAAATTTTTATATGTTTTCCTATCTTTAATACTTCTTCTTTTGGAATAAAATGAGCTGCAAATATCTGAACAATATGCCCTTTTTTTTCATCAAACAACATCATATTCCATCGGTATCCGTTCCCTTCTCCTTTGTCAACCAGCAGATTTTTTGTGTTTCCTGTTTTCCAGATTTCATAGGCTTCATATGGAAGTTCCTCTTCTTCCATCCCATTACTTTCTGCAATGGAAATACCATCCGCTGCCCAAACTCCTCCAAGAGAATACCTTCCTACATCCCATTCTTCATAACCATCTGGTAAATATTCTGGAACAGCGACAATCTCTTCACTTTCCTTCTTTCTCTTCACCTCTATAGAAAGTTTTTTTATTATATTTTGTTCTTTGATTTCTACTTGGATTGCCCTGTTATTTTTTGCCGTTGCATATGCAGTAAATGAAATTCCCGACACGATTATAAGAACTGCCGCTGTCTGAAGAATCCGTTTGATTATACGATTACGAAAGACTGTTTTTTTCTTATTTTGCTGTTCTGCCAATGATAATAATTCCTGTTTTTTGTGCTGATATTTTTCTGAAAAATCATGCTTTTCTGCTCCTTTGGAAAGCTGTTCTTCTTCTATTTCCTGTCCGAGTGCAGCCAGCATCTGGTCTAATTTTTCCTGTTTCATCATCCGATTTCTCCTCCCATTCCAGCCGGTCTGTCAGAAGCTTTCTTGCCCGCTCCATCCTTTTGTTTACATTCCCTTCGCTGATTCCTAAAATAGTTCCTGTCTCTTTTGCTGAAAATCCATAGTAACACCGGAGCTTAATAATCTCCCTGTATTCTGCGGGAACTGTCTGCAACAATTGCTGAAGAAATTCTCTGTCCTCCACAGACTGGATGGATGTGCAGGTATCTATTTCCTGTTCCTTCTGCTCTGACATCCATTGATTCTGCCTGTGATTCCTGCGGTACTGGTCAATTGCTGTGTTCCGCACAATTTTCAAAACAAGCTGCCGTGTATTGGGGCTGTCCGGCCTTTCAATCCTGGTAAGGTATTTCAGAAGTTTTTCAAAGCTGTCCTGCACTGCATCTTCCGCCTGTTCCCGGTTGTTAAGAATCCCATAGGCAATCCGGTACATCCCCTGTTCGTACAGCTCATACATGGATTCCAGCAGCTTTCTAAAATCCTGCTTTTCCAAGGTTCCCCACCTCCTCTTTTCTCTTTCATAATATATAACGAATGTCGGAAGGAAAATCTGACAAAACTTTTCATTCCATTCAATCTCTCTATAACGCAAAAAAACACCGTCCCCGCAGCAATCAATTCTGCAAAAACAGTGCTTTTCAGTGCGCCTTCAGGGACTCGAACCCTGGACAAATAGATTAAGAGTCTACTGCTCT
>USPF01000030.1 GCA_900556555.1 uncultured Blautia sp. | reverse complement strand
GGAAAACCTGTGTTCCGCAGAGCTGGATTTGCTGAACCAGGTGATTTTTTCTGTTGCGGGGGTTTTGATTCTTGCCAGAATTAATTTTGCCCTTACCTTTTTTGTGTTGATTCCTTATGCCATAGGAACCGGCCTTCTGAGAAAATTCGGAGACGTATTATCGGAAAACCAGAGCAAAAAAAGAACGGTAGAAATAGGATATACAAGTTTGGCAAAAGAACTTTTTGTAAACCGGACAGCCATTCAAAATTTTGATGTAAAAGGGAACCTAAATGTTCAAATCCAAGGCTGGAATGCAAAAACAACCCGGGAAAATGTGAAAAGAACGGTAAGCATGACTGCCCTGGAGAAGATGCCAGGAATTCTGGAAAAGGCGGGAACAGTTTTGATTTTATTACTGGGTGCCATTGCTTATCAAAGGAACCATATGGGACTTGGCGATATCACTTTATTCTTAACCTATTTTTCCAGTGCAACCCTGTCTGTAGCTATGTTTTCAGAAGTCTATACCTATGTCCAATACTGCAAAGAGATGCTGGCACGTATAAGCAGGCAGCTTGGCAGTACAGAGAAAGATATTGCCCAGACACTTATGAATACAGAAACATATGAGGAAAACAGAAGTCCTTTTGGTTCACATAAAGACGACGTATTGCAAATACAAGACCAGGATATAAAGCCCGGAGAGGTTGTAAGAATCAGGAAAGACAAGGGAGCAGTGACCATGGAAGAGATTGAAAAAAAGCTGGATTTGGAGAATTATTTATACGGAATTGTATATCAGCAGACTGCTTTTTTTAATGACACTCTTTCTCATAATGTATCATTGTATGATGAAGAAACCAAGGCAGAAGAATACTTGAATCTTGCGGAAATTTCCATGGACAGGCTTCGTAATTGGGATGAAAAAACCAGAATTGGGGTAAATGGAGAAAAGCTGTCAGTGGGACAGCAGCAGCGTCTGGCAATTGCAAGGGCACTGGCTTCTAGGTCGAAAGTCCTGGTGTTTGATGAAATTTTTAGGAATCTGGATGCAGAGACTACAAGGAGAATTCTCTCTAATCTGGTGGGAAAAGGATATATTCTGCTTTATTTTGAAGAGAATGAAGTGCTGGATAAATTTCAGACCAGGGAAATTTTGTTTACTTCTTAGACAGAAACACACAATTGCTGGCATGATTACCAACAATTGTGTGTTTCTGCTATGCCTGAGTATAATTGTGAAAATAATCTACTTATCGTTCCATGTTATTTATTCCAAACACCATACGATATGTACGCCCTACTTCTTTTGCTATATAATTAACTCATCACAAAATCATCACAAAAGAAAGGTTGAACATCATGAAAATTTTAAAATTATTTATTCTTGCAACTACATCTTACATTACTCTGAACCTTGTAACACCTGCTGCTTGTTTTGATACAAAAACAGCTCATAATACCAAATCCTATATTGTCGCTGAGACTCAAAGCAATGATTCTTCTGAATATCCCAGTATGCCAGCAGATGCAGTATTTCCAGGAGGTGATGTTGCTTAATCCCCAAATTCCATATTCAAATATTTTTTTGCCTCTTCAGCAGTAACTTGTAGATTTCTTTGTTCGCCAATTGCCTCACAAATATAATAAGCCTGCCGGTATGCTTTTCTACTTTCCTCTATCCTCCCAAGGAAGTAACAACATTCCCCATAAATCTCTATACATCCTGGTAGATATTGGTAATGTCCATATTTAATGCATACATCTTTTCCTTCAAGAGCATACTGTCCACCCTCTTCATACCTTCCAGCTAAGTCAAGAACTCTTGCATAATTATGCAAAATCATAGGAAACACACCTATGGTTGTAATGGCCTCCCTTTTATGTTTCCGAATATATTTGAGCAGTTGATAGAAAATATCAGCCGCTTTTTTTTGATTTCCTGCACAAGAATACGCATTGGCAATCTGATTAATAATTTTTATTTCATCTCTGGTATAAAGTTTTTTCTCTATCTCTTCTGTATTAAAATCAGGAACCGTCAAACGGATTGCCTGTGTCAGAATCTCGATTTCTTCCTGTTCTGTATAGCGTTTCTCCACTTGTTCCAGCAACAGCCTGGAACGTATAACAAACTGCTGAATCAATGGTTCCCCTTCTGCCAAAACTTCCAGTTTTTCTAATTTTTCAAAGCCTTCCTCCACACGTCCTGTTACATTGCAAGCCACAATTTCTTTTTCTAACGCCTCTATTTCCAACTCATTTTTTGTCAAAAGAGCATAGTAACGGTCATCAGGTAAATCCAGTCTTTGTAAAATAGCATTGATCCTCACTCTGCTTGGCGTCTGCTTTCCATTCTCTATACGTGAAAGAGTAATCGGCTCACAAATCCCCTCACAAACCTGTTCCTGTGTTAATCCTAATTCTAATCGTCTCTGACGGATATAATCACCCAAAAAAAAGTTTTGCATTTGTAAATCTCTCCTCAATTACAGTACTTACCTGTTTTTCGGCTCTCAGTATAGCATGATATCCTTTCACTTTCCAGTGTTAACTTGTCGTTTCATGTTATTTTTTCACAACATGAAACGATATGGTCTAAAAAAGAATAAGGTGTTAGGATAATAGCACAGTGATGAACAGCCAAAAACTCTAAGCTGCTTCGATATGGAATGTTGGTAAAACCAATTACGGTTATAACCCATTTATCTATACAACAAATATAAGAAAATTGATATAAGGAGTGAATATGAATGTACTTACAACAAAAAAATTTATACATCAACGATGACAATTATGTAATGGTTGTTTTAAAATATTAAACGGATATTTAGGCAATTGTTAAGGTAATAAATATTAAGCAATATATTGCGGAAGGGAAGGAGATGAAATTACATGGCAAAAGAACTTATTGTTGAACCAGTTCCTGCATCGAATTGGTGTGCTGGATTTAGCTGTGGCTGTTAAATTGCAAAGGATGTTTCAATATTTGAATATAATTAGGATATGAAAACATCACTAAACAGATAGTATGACCTCAATATTACAAATGTTATTCACAGACATTGTAGGTGATCATTTGTAAAATATTGAGGACATACTACGTTGACGTAAATATACATATATGTTTTTATATTAAGAAATAATGATGATAGAGAAGGGAAAAACGATGAAAAAAGTTATTTTGCAACACAAATTCTGGCTGGCAGCCGTTATTTTTGCCACTGCCGGTCTTACCGCTGTAGAATTATTGAAGGCATTTTTAATGCAGTATATTCTGGATTCAGCAACCATAGGAACCATGGAGCGGTTACAAACAGCCTGTTTTCTTACCATTGGTTTTTTGATTCTGATGGTACTTCTGGGTTTGCTTTATGATACTGTGACTGGTTATTTTGTCAGGATTTGTATGGAAACTGTGAAAGCACAGTGGATGCACAAGATTGAGAAAAAGCGTCTGTGTGAATATGATGTCCAGAAAACCTCCTGTTATATATCTCATTTCACTGTGGACACAGCGTCTCTGGAAGAGGATTATTTACAGAACTTTTTTCTGATTCTCCGGTATCTTATGACAGGTGTGGCTTCTCTTGTTGTGATATGGAACATTCATTATTATTTTGTGATTTTTGTATTACTGACTTCCTGGCTCCCGCTTTTGATCAACCGCCTTTGGATTGGAAAAATCACGGACAGCAAGCTGGAAGCTTCAAAAAGCAGTGGGAAGTTCACTGGGATTTTGAAGGAGCTTCTGGCAGGATTTGAAGTGAGCCGTATGTATGGATTGTCTGAACATATGGAGGACACTTTTCAAAAGGGAAATCATGAGTTAGAGAAAAAACGTTTCTGGTCCCGCTGGACAAAAAGTACCTGCGAAAATACAGGAGGTACAGCCAGTTTGCTGCTTTGGATGGGAACCCTTCTTCTGGGAACCTATCTTACTTTAAGAAACCTCATTACCGTGGGAATGGTTTTGCAGGTAAATCAATTGCTGAACAATCTGGTGAATCCTTTGTACCGGATTTCCTTTTGCCTTACCAAGATGAAAGCGGCAAACAAAATTTACGAACATGTAGAACAAGATCTGGAAGATGGCAATCTGCCACAGGAAACAAAGACAACATCAAGAGAACCGTTTTCTGGTTTTTCCAACAGCATTCAGGTACAGTCAGCAGGAATTTTCCTGCGGGAACGTGAAATTCTGAAGGATGTGAATCTGTGTTTTGAAAAAGGAAAAAAATATCTTCTGACAGGGGAGAGCGGCTGTGGAAAATCAACTTTATTAAAAATGCTGCTGGACTACCACAAGGAATATACGGGAAAGATTCTGGTAGACGGTCATGACTTGTCAAACGTGCAGATGGAAAACTGGTATCAATCTGTAGCGGTTGTGAGCCAGAGTGACTTCCTTTTCCATGATACCCTCCGTAATAACCTCTGTCTTTTCCGGGACATTTCAGAAGAAACAATCAGGGAAGTTTTAAAACTCTGCTGTCTGGAAAAATTTGTGGAGGCTCAGAAAGAAGGGCTGGATTTTATGATTGAGGAGAATGGTAAAAATGTTTCCGGGGGAGAGCGGCAGAGAATCTGTCTGGCACGTGCCCTGTTAAAAGAAGCTCCTGTTCTGCTTCTGGATGAGGCGATGTCAGCTTTGGATTCCGATACTGCTTTTCAGATTGAGAATAATCTTCTCAGTATGCAGGGAATCACCATGATTTCTATTTCGCATAAGCTGTTTCCAGAACTTTTTGAGAAATACGATGGAAGAATTCAGTTTGAGCAGCGGACAGCATGGAGAACTACATAAAAAATATTAAGACGATTTAAAAATCAGAAGATACGCAGGATTAATTTCTTGCGTATCTTCTTTTGTTCGTGCTATACTAAATATGTATGTCTGAAAATAAGAATAACTTTAAATATCACGATTACAGCGACTAGGAGGAATTTATATGCCGTCAATCGATCAGAGCAAAATCCGCAACTTTTGCATTATTGCCCATATTGACCATGGAAAATCTACACTGGCAGACCGCATTATTGAGAAGACAGGTCTTCTGACTGCCCGTGAGATGCAGTCACAGGTTCTGGACAACATGGATTTGGAGCGTGAGAGAGGAATCACCATTAAATCTCAGGCAGTCCGCATTGTGTACAAGGCAAAAGACGGGGAAGAATATATTTTTAACTTAATTGATACACCTGGACACGTAGACTTTAACTATGAGGTATCACGAAGCCTTGCAGCCTGCGACGGAGCGATTCTGGTAGTGGATGCTGCCCAGGGAATCGAGGCTCAGACTTTAGCCAATGTTTATCTGGCACTGGATCATGACCTGGATGTGTTTCCTGTCATTAACAAAATTGATTTGCCAAGTGCAGACCCGGAACGCGTGATTAATGAAATCGAGGATGTAATTGGAATTGAAGCACAGGATGCACCGCTGATTTCTGCCAAAAGCGGCCTGAATATTGAAGAGGTTCTGGAGCAGGTAGTGACCAAGATTCCGGCACCTTCCGGCAATCCGGAGAATCCTTTGCAGGCACTGATTTTTGACTCCATTTATGATTCTTATAAGGGTGTTATTGTATTCTGCCGTATCAAGGAAGGTACTGTACGGAAAGGAACCAGGCTTCGCATGATGGCTACCGGTGCGGTGGAGGAAGCCGTGGAAGTGGGATATTTCGGTGCGGGCCAGTTTATTCCTTGTGAGGAACTGTCAGCAGGTATGGTAGGTTATGTCACAGCCAGCATTAAGAATGTAAAGGATACCCGTGTGGGTGATACCATTACTGATGCGGACCGCCCCTGTGCAGAACCGCTTCCTGGATATAAAAAGGTAAATCCTATGGTATATTGTGGTGTTTACCCGGCAGATGGTGCCAAATACCAGGATTTAAGAGATGCTCTGGAAAAACTCCAGTTAAACGATGCGTCTCTGTTCTTTGAACCCGAGACATCTATTGCCCTGGGCTTTGGATTCCGATGTGGATTTTTGGGACTTTTGCATCTGGAAATCATTCAGGAGCGTCTGGAGAGAGAATATAATCTGGACCTTGTTACCACAGCACCGGGTGTTGTTTATAAAGTTCATAAGACAAATGGAGAAGTCATTGACCTGACTAATCCTTCCAACCTTCCGGATCCATCGGAAATCGAACATATGGAAGAGCCTATGGTAAAGGCAGAAATCATGGTAACCACAGAGTTTATCGGTCCGATTATGGATCTTTGCCAGGAGAGACGAGGCCAGTACCAGGGCATGGAATATATGGAGACCACCAGAGCCCTGCTGCATTATCATTTGCCTTTAAATGAAATTATTTATGATTTCTTTGATGCTTTGAAATCACGTTCCAGAGGCTATGCTTCTTTTGATTATGAAATGCTTGGCTATGAGCAGAGTGATTTGGTGAAACTGGATATTCTGGTAAACAAAGAAGAAGTAGATGCTTTGTCCTTTATTGTATTTGCAGGTTCTGCCTACGAGAGAGGAAGGAAAATGTGTGAGAAGCTGAAAGAGGAGATTCCAAGACAGCTTTTTGAGATTCCGATTCAGGCAGCAGTGGGAAGCAAGATTATTGCAAGAGAGACTGTAAGAGCTATGCGTAAAGACGTATTGGCAAAATGTTATGGTGGTGATATTTCCCGTAAGAGAAAACTTCTGGAGAAACAGAAGGAAGGTAAGAAACGTATGCGCCAGGTGGGAAATGTAGAGATCCCGCAGAAGGCATTTATGAGCGTATTGAAATTAGACGATAAATAAAGAAATTGGGGATGGTTTTTATGAGAAAAGATTTGGGTTTGTATCTGCATGTACCATTTTGCATGAAAAAATGCAAGTATTGTGATTTTCTTTCCTGGGCAGGTTCTGGGGATGAACAGGAGACTTATGTCCAGGGACTTTTAAAGGAGATAGAGAGTTACCGGGAATTTGCAAAAGGTTATAAGGTTTCCACCGTATTTTTGGGAGGCGGAACACCCTCTATTTTATCTGGTGAACAGATAGAAAGAATCCTGGGAGCAGTGTCAGATGTTTTTATGATGGACAAGCATGCAGAAATCACGTTGGAAATGAATCCGGGCACTGTGACAGAAGAGAAATTAAGAAGCTACAAAAAGGTGGGAATTAACCGTCTGAGCATTGGGCTTCAGTCTGTTAAAAATGAAAATTTAAAACTTTTGGGGCGTATTCATACCTATGAAGAGTTTTTGCAGTCTTATGAGCTGGCACGGCAGGAAGGGTTTAAGAACATCAGTGTGGATCTGATTTCTTCTCTTCCAGGGCAGACTTTGGAATCCTGGAAAGAAGAGCTTCAGGAGATTGTCCGTTTGAACCCAGAGCATGTTTCTGTATATCAGTTGATTCTGGAAGAGGGAACGCCTTTTTATGAAACGTATGCAGATTATCCGGAACTTTTGCCGGATGAAGAAGTAAGCCGTGAAATTTACCTGTCCACAGGCAGAATTTTGTCAGAGGCAGGGTATGAACAGTATGAGATATCGAATTATGCGAAACCTGGGCAGGAGTCCAGGCATAATCTCAAATACTGGGATCGTGCGGATTACCTGGGACTGGGTCTTGGTGCAGCATCCATGGTCCGCAATATCCGCATGACAAATACCAGGGATTTAAAGACTTATCTGGAGCACTGCAGCCAGCCAAAAACCATGCGTGAGGATGTGCAGTTCCTGGAAGAGCCAAGACAGATGGAAGAGTTTATGTTCCTGGGGCTTCGCAAGACCCGGGGTGTTTCCAGGAAAGAATTCCACAGAGTTTTTGGTCGGGATATGGATATGGTTTATGAGAAAACCCTGGCAAAATGCCTGGAAAACGGCATGCTGAAGGAGCACAAAGACAGAGTTTTTCTCTCTGAAGAAGGGGTACTGGTAAGTAATCTGGTGCTGTCCGAATTTCTGTTTGAATCGTAAAAACTTATTGAATTTATAGAATTTTAATAAAGTTTAATGCTTTTGTTCTGGAATTTTACAGAGCATTATGGCAAAATGGTAGATAGAAAAACAGGGGAGGAAGCTTATGAACATTTTATTTTTTCTTACCCCCAAAGAGGACGTTGCTTATATTTATGATACATACAGCCTGAGACAGGTATTGGAGAAGATGGAATATCACAAATATTCCTGTATTCCCATTATTACAGAACGTGGGAAATATGCAGGAACCATTACAGAAGGCGACTTATTATGGGGATTAAAAAACCGTGGACAGCTGGATTTGAAGAAAGCGGAGGAGGTGCCTATTATTTCCTTCAAGAGAAGAAATGATTATGCACCGATTCGGGTGGATTCCAACATGGAGAATCTTCTGGAGAAAGCCATGCAGCAGAATTTTGTTCCGGTTGTGGATGACCAGAAGAATTTTATCGGGATTGTTACCAGAAGAGATATTATGCAGTATATTTGTTCACTGAACAAAAAAGAAAGTAATCAAGCATAAAAGACACCATGGAAAGCAGGTATTACATACAGGTTTTCCATGGTATTTTTTTTGACTGTTATTTTGAAAAATATGAAAAAACAAAACATGTGTTTGGCAAAAAGGATGAGTTATGTTATAGTAAGGTATGTAAAGATACCTATGTTTTAGAGAGAGGAAATACTATGGCAGTGAAAATGCAGGCTAGGCAGTTTATTAAAATACGTGGGGCAAATGAAAATAACCTGAAAAATTTAGATGTAGATATACCAAGAGATGAACTAGTAGTCCTTACAGGGCTCAGTGGCTCAGGAAAAAGCTCACTGGCCTTTGATACCATCTATGCGGAAGGCCAGAGAAGATATATGGAGTCACTGTCTTCTTATGCCAGACAGTTTCTCGGACAGATGGAAAAACCGGATGTAGAGAGTATCGAGGGGCTTTCTCCAGCCATTTCCATTGACCAGAAGTCCACCAACCGGAATCCCCGTTCCACAGTGGGAACTGTGACAGAAATTTATGATTATTTCCGTCTTTTATATGCAAGAATCGGAATCCCCCATTGTCCCAAATGTGGAAGAGAAATCAAGAAACAGACGGTGGACCAGATGGTGGATCATATTATGGCATTGCCGGAGAGGACAAAGATACAGCTTCTTGCCCCGGTAGTCAGAGGCCGCAAGGGAACTCATGCAAAACTTCTGGAGCAGGCAAGGAAAAGTGGATTTGTTCGGGTGCAGATTGACGGAAATCTTTATGAACTCAGTGAAGAAATCAAGCTGGACAAAAACATCAAGCATAATATTGAGATTGTAGTGGACCGTCTGATTGTGAAGGAAGGAATTGAAAAAAGGCTGACAGACTCTATTGAGACTGTGCTGAATCTTGCAGAGGGACGTCTTGTGGTGGATACCATGGATGGAAACCAGATTAATTTCAGCCAGAGTTTTGCCTGCCCGGACTGCGGAATCAGCATTGATGAGATAGAGCCAAGAAGTTTTTCCTTCAACAATCCTTTTGGAGCCTGCCCGGATTGCTTTGGCCTTGGATACCGTATGGAGTTTGATATTGATCTGATGATACCGGACAGAAGCCTCAGTATTTCCCAGGGGGCGATTGTTGTCATGGGGTGGCAGTCCTGTGCAGACAAAGGCAGTTTTACCCGGGCAATTCTGGATGCACTGGCAGAAGAATATGGATTTGATCTGGACACACCGTTTGAAGCTTATCCCCAGGAGATTCAGGATGTGCTGATTTACGGAACGGGAGGAAAAGAAGTCAAGGTGCATTATAAGGGGCAAAGAGGAGAAGGCGTTTATGATGTGGCTTTTGAAGGGATCATTAAAAATGTAGAGAGACGTTACCGTGAGACAGGATCCGACACGATGAAGCAAGAATACGAAAGTTTCATGCGGATTACTCCATGTCCGACATGTAAGGGACAGAGACTGAAACCAGAAGCACTGGCAGTAACCGTGGGAGACAAGAATATCCATGAGGTCACTACCATGTCTGTGAGCACACTTCAGGAATATCTGATGAACCTGCAGCTTACCAAGACGCAGCAGATGATCGGTGAACAGGTTTTGAAGGAAATTAAGGCCAGAGTCGGATTTTTGGTAAACGTAGGACTGGATTATCTTACACTTGCCAGAGCTACAGGGACACTTTCCGGTGGAGAAGCACAGCGAATCCGGCTGGCAACCCAGATTGGTTCTGGCCTGGTAGGGGTGGCTTATATTCTTGACGAGCCAAGTATTGGACTTCATCAGAGAGATAATGATAAACTTCTGGCTACGCTGAAACATCTACGGGATCTTGGAAACACCCTGATCGTGGTAGAACATGATGAAGATACCATGAGAGCAGCAGACTGTGTGGTAGATATTGGGCCCGGAGCAGGAGAGCATGGCGGAGAGCTGGTAGCAATCGGAACCGCAGAGGAAATCATGGAGAACCCAAACTCTGTCACAGGCCAGTATTTAAGCGGAAAAATCAAGATTCCTGTGCCTTCTGTAAGAAGAAAACCTTCAGGTTATCTTACAATTAAAAAAGCAGCAGAAAATAATCTGAAAAACATAGATGTGAAAATTCCTCTGGGAATCATGACTTGTGTAACAGGGGTTTCCGGTTCGGGAAAAAGTTCCCTGGTCAACGAAATTCTGTATAAGAGTCTTGCCAGAAAGCTGAATCATGCAAGAATTATTCCTGGAAAACATAAATGTATTGAAGGAACAGAACAGTTAGATAAGGTTATCAATATTGACCAGTCACCGATTGGGCGAACACCGCGTTCCAATCCGGCAACTTACACAGGAGTGTTTGACCAGATCCGTGACTTATTTGCTGCCACCGCAGATGCAAAGGCAAGAGGGTACAAAAAAGGCAGATTCAGTTTCAATGTCAAAGGCGGACGGTGCGAAGCGTGCAGCGGAGATGGTATTCTGAAGATAGAAATGCATTTCCTGCCGGATGTGTATGTTCCCTGTGAGGTCTGTCACGGAAAACGTTATAACAGAGAAACTCTGGAAGTGAAATACAAAGGAAAAAGTATTTATGATGTGCTGAATATGACCGTAGAAGAGGCACTGGGATTTTTTGACCATGTTCCTTCTATTAAGAGAAAAATACAGACACTCTATGATGTGGGACTGTCTTATATCCGTCTGGGACAGCCGTCCACGGAACTTTCTGGAGGAGAGGCACAGAGAATCAAGCTGGCAACAGAACTGAGCAAACGGAGCACCGGAAAAACCATCTATATTTTAGATGAGCCGACTACAGGACTTCATTTTGCGGATGTACACAAGCTCATTGAGATTCTCCAGCGGCTTTCAGAAGGAGGAAATACGGTTGTTGTGATTGAGCATAATCTGGATGTCATAAAAACTGCGGATTATATCATAGATATTGGTCCGGAAGGGGGCGATAAAGGAGGAACTGTGATTGCTAAGGGAACTCCAGAGGAGATTGCAGCGAATCCTGTATCCTATACAGGTCAATATGTGTCAAAATATTTGAGATGATTGCCCCTTTTCAATGGATAGGAAGTTGTATATAATGAATAGGAACTAAAGGAATGGTTGCCGGTAAAGTTCAGGAAAGGGGTATTTTCATGGCAGCATCAGATATAGGAATTGATTTAGGAACAGCCAGTATCCTTGTATATGCAAAAGGAAAAGGAATTGTTTTAAAAGAACCGTCTGTAGTGGCATACGATAAAGATAGTAATAAGATCAGGGCTGTGGGAGAAGAAGCACGGCAGATGATAGGAAGGACACCTGGAAACATTGTGGCAGTCCGCCCTCTGAGGCAGGGAGTGATCTCTGACTATGAAGTTACAGAGAAAATGCTGAAATATTTTATTTCTAAAGCTATTGGAAAAAGGGCATTCAGAAAACCCAGGATCAGTATCTGTGCACCAAGCGGAATCACAGAGGTGGAAAAGAAAGCAGTGGAAGAGGCAACATATCAGGCAGGAGCCAGGGAAGTTTCTATTATTGAAGAGCCCATTGCAGCTGCCATTGGTGCCGGAATTGACATTACCAGGCCCTTTGGAAACATGATTGTGGACATCGGGGGAGGCACTACAGATGTAGCTGTTATTTCCCTTGGTGGAACCGTGGTATCCACCTCTATAAAAGTAGCAGGTGATAATTTCGATGAAGCGATCATGCGCTATATCAGGAAAAAACATAATCTTATGGTTGGCGAGCGTACAGCGGAAGATATTAAAATCCAGATTGGAACCGTGTATTCTGCTCCTCAGGCAAAGACCATGGAAGTAAAGGGCAGGGATACCATAACAGGTCTTCCCAAAAGTGTTACGTTATCATCAGAGGAAATCAAAGAAGCCCTCACAGATGCTTCCACACAGATTATGGAGACCATACACAGTATTCTGGAGAAAACACCGCCGGAACTTGCAGCGGATGTGGCAGAAAGAGGAATTGTACTCACAGGAGGCGGTGCCTTGCTAGGAGGTCTGGAGGAACTGATTGAGGCGGAAACAGGGATTAACACCATTGTGGCAGAAGAACCGGCACTTGCGGTAGCAATCGGTACTGGCCAGTACATGGAATTAATGAGCAAGATGAACGGAAAGCTGTAAGACAAAAGAAGTACAGAGAGGAACAGAAGTGGAAGAAACAATAGAAGGATATGTAGACCATATTATATACCGGAATCAGGAGAATGGATATACCGTTGCCAGCCTTATTGTAGATGGGGAGGAACTAACTTGTGTCGGAACTTTTCAGGCACTGAGTGAAGGTGAGACTATCTGCGGAAAAGGACGGTACACGGAGCATCCTTCTTATGGACAGCAGTTTTCTATATGTTCCTATGAAACTGTGGTTCCCCAGGATGCTTTCGCTATTGAGAGGTATCTTGGATCCGGGGCAATCAAAGGAATCGGTGCAGCCCTTGCGGCAAGAATTGTCCGGAAATTTGGAGATGATACCCTGCGTATCATTGAAGAAGAACCGGAACGTCTGGCAGAGGTGAAGGGAATCAGTGAGCGTAAGGCCAGAGAGATTGCCGAGCAGGTGGAAGAAAAAGCAGATATGAGAAAAGCCATGATGTTTCTCCAGAAATACGGGATTTCCCAGACTCTTGGTGTGAAAATATACCAGCAGTATAAGCAGGATATGTACAGGATTTTAAAGGAAAATCCTTATAAAATGGCAGAAGATATCAATGGAATCGGCTTTAAGATGGCAGATGAGATTGCTTCCAGGATTGGCATACATACAGACTCTGATTATCGTATCAGAAGCGGGCTTTTATACATATTACTCCTTGCTACAGGGGAAGGTCATGTGTATCTGCCAAAGAAGCTGCTCTTAGAGCGGGCACAGCAGCTTTTGGGAGTGCAGGCAGATTATATGGAAAAACATCTCACGGATCTATCCATAGATAGAAAAATTGTTATAAAAGAGATTGAAACAGATCATACAGAGAAGCAGCAGGTGGTCTACGCAAGCCAGTATTATCAGATAGAACTGCATACAGCACAGATGCTCCATGAATTAAATGTGAAAGATACTGCCGAAGAAGAGGTTTTGCAGGAAAAAATTAAACAGATTCAAAGAGCAGAAAAGATAGATTTAGATGAAAAGCAGCAGGAAGCAATCAAAGAGGCAGTCAGAAATGGCCTGATGGTCATTACCGGAGGCCCCGGTACAGGAAAAACCACAACCATCAATGCCATTATCCGCTATTTTGAGATGGAAGGTCTTGATATCTATCTGGCTGCACCTACAGGAAGGGCAGCTAAGAGGATGACAGAGGCTACGGGCTATGAGGCAAAGACTATACACCGGCTTCTGGAACTTACCGGGATACCGGAAGAATCTTCTGCAAGAGTGCACTTTGAAAGGAATGCCCAGAATCCTCTGGAGGCAGATGTGATCATCATTGATGAAATGTCCATGGTAGATATTTTTCTCATGCATGCACTGCTTTCTGCGGTTGTTACAGGCACCAGGCTGATTTTAGTAGGTGACGTGAACCAGCTTCCAAGTGTAGGACCGGGAAGTGTGTTAAAGGATATTATCCGTTCCGAAGAATTTCCGGTAGTAGAATTAACAAAAATTTTCCGCCAGGCATCACAGAGTGATATTGTAGTAAATGCCCATAAGATCAACCAGGGCATTCCAGTAGTGTTAGATAACAAAAGCATGGACTTCTTTTTCTTAAAACGTTATGATGCCAATGTGATCATCAGCGTTGTAATTACTCTGATTCAGAAGAAACTGCCCAAATTTGTGGATGCACAGCCCTATGATATCCAGGTTCTTACCCCGATGAGGAAAGGACTTTTGGGAGTGGAGCGTCTCAATGGGATTCTGCAGCAGTATCTGAATCCTCCTGAAAAGGAAAAGAAAGAAAAAGAGCATGGAAACGGGCTTTTCCGTGAAGGCGATAAAGTCATGCAGATTAAAAATAATTATCAGATTGAATGGGAAGTCAGAGGCCTGTATGGAATACCGGTGGAGAAAGGTGTAGGTGTTTTCAATGGAGACACGGGAATTCTACGGGAAATCAACACCTTTGCGGAAACGGTTACGGTAGAGTTTGATGAGAGAAGATTTGTGGAATATTCCTTCAAACAATTAGACGAGCTGGAACTGGCTTATGCAATCACCATCCACAAGGCTCAGGGAAGTGAATACCCAGCGGTTATTATTCCTCTTCTTGGAGGTCCGAAAATGCTGATGAACAGAAATCTGTTGTACACAGCAGTAACAAGGGCACGTAGATGTGTTACCTTAGTGGGGGATGAAAAGACTTTTGAGGAAATGGAAAACAACCGCATGGAGCAGAGCAGGTACACGACTCTTGATTTGCGCATAAAGGAGACTTATTGAAGTTATTTAAAGCATGGATTGAAATATTATATCCCAGGCACTGCCCTGTCTGTCATGACATTGCAGTGCCAAGAGGACAGAAAATCTGTACATCCTGTAAGGAAAAATTAAAACCAATTACAGGACCGAGATGTTATAAATGTTCGAAACCGCTGGAAAGCAGGGAACAAGAATACTGTACGGACTGTCAAAAACCACATCATTTTGACCAGGGTATCGGAATCTTTACTTATGGTTCAGTTCTAAAAGAATCTTTATTTCGTCTGAAATATGGAAACCGTCAGGAATACGGTATTTTCTATGGGCAATTCGCAGCACAATATTCCAGAAAACAAATAGAAATATGGAATCCGCAAGTGATTATTCCAATACCGCTTCATAAAAAGAAGCTGGCGAAACGTGGATATAACCAGGCAGAGCTGATTGCATCAGCACTTGGAAAAGAACTTGGTATCAAAACAGATACCACTGTACTGAAAAGAAAAATTTATACGAAACCGCAGAAAGATTTAAGTAACAGAGAAAGAAAGAAAAATCTGGAACATGCTTTTGAGACCAGGGGGGATTTGCCGTGGAAAAGGATTCTTCTGGTGGATGATATCTATACTACAGGAGCAACCATAGATGAGGCGGCAAAGATACTGAAAAAAGCAGGTGCAGAAAAAGTCTGGTTTCTTACCATAGGGATTGGGGCAGATACCTGAAAAGTCTTGATTCAGTTCAAGAGGGTATGCTATAATGCAGTATGTATATACAAAGGAAGAATATAGAATTTTTACAAGGAAAAAGAGAAAAGAGGTATTTTATGCTAAACAATCAAAAAATTAAAAAAATGCATAAATTAGCCGTATATGAATCAGGAGTTGGAAAAGAAGATCTTGCTGTGAGCAATTATTACAGAAGCGATTATATTGGTCTTGCACTGATAAAAAACTTTTTTCTGACTACCATTGGCTATGGAATTCTTTTAATGATTTATCTGGGATATAAGAGCGAATATTTGATGGCAAATATCCATAAAATGAATCTTGCTTTATTTGCTGTAAAAATTATCGGAATCTATGTTATTATGTTAGTGGCTTACAGTATTCTTACTTATATTTATAGTTCCGTTAAATATTCCAGGGCACAGGCCGGAATTCAGGGATATTATAAAGGACTGACCCAGATGAAAAAATTTTATGACAGAGAAGAAAAAAGAAATGGAAGAATTACAGGAAGGAAGGAAACATCATGACAGCATTATTGGAGTTAAAACAAAAAATCAAATCATTTTACAGTGAACATGATGTGATGTTGCTGTCGGTTTCAAAATTCCTTTTAGCATTTGTGCTGTTTCAGGGAATTAACAGCAGTATGGGAATGATGGAAAAGATGAATAATATCTTTGTGGTATTGATATTATCTCTTATCTGTGCAGTGATGCCAATAAATGCTATGGCAGTGATTGGATGTTTTATGATTGTGGCTCATTGTTATGCAGTTGGAATCGAGGTGGCAGGATTTGCCATGGTATTTTTGCTGCTTATGATGATTCTTTTCCTGCGGTTTACGTCAAAAGATAATGCAGTTCTGGTGTTTACACCGGTAGCATTTTCACTCAGAGTTCCAACAGCGGTTCCTGTTATAAGCGGGCTTTTGCGGACACCGTCTTGTTCCGTACCTGCAGGATGTGGTGTACTGCTGTATTATTTTATGAAGGTAGTGAAAGAAAAGAGTACAGTCCTTCAGGGAAAAGAAACACAACTTGTCCAGAAACTTCAGATTCTTCTGGATGGAATTATGAAGAATCAGGAAATGTGGCTGACAATCCTGACTTTTGTTGTGGTTGTTATGGTTGTTTATATGATTTCCAGATGTTCTTTCGACTACTCCTGGAGAATTGCAAATGCGACAGGTGCTGTCTGTTATATTATCATCATGGTTTTAGGCGGAATGTTTTTTGATATCAATATTAATATCGTAAGCATTGTGATATCAGCAGTTCTGGCAGTTGTGCTTGGGCTTATCACAGAATTTGCAGTTCTGGGTGTAGATTATTCCAGAAGCGAACATACCCAGTTTGAAGATGATGAATATGTATATTATGTGAAGGCTGTTCCGAAATCTTTTGTTGCAAAAAAAGAAAAGAGTATTAAGACTATTTCTTCTGATTATGATAAGAAGGAAGAAACAGAGCAGGAAGAAGTAAGTCCTGTTGAAAGAGTCCACGAGGAAAATTTCGATTTTGAAAAGCAGTTAGAAGAATCCTTGAAAGACTTGTAAATCTAAAGATAAGATTTGAGTATCAGGTTGTAATGTAGTAGAGAAAAGGGAAGGGGAGATGGAGCTATGGGCAAAATTTTTGATTTTGCAGAAAATTATTTCAGTGCGGTAGCGTCGCTGACAAGCATTCAGTGGAATGATATCGTGGAAATTCTGCTTATCGCTTTCTTTGTCTATCAGTTCATGCTTTGGATTAGGAACACAAGAGCATATTCTCTGCTGAAGGGAATTTTGATTGTGTTTGTGTTCATCTTTTTAGCATATCTTTTACAGATGAACACCATTCTATGGCTGGTATATACTGCAGGCGGTTATGCAATCACCGCAGTACTTGTTATTTTTCAGCCGGAGCTTAGGAAGGCACTGGAAGAACTGGGACATAAGAAAATCGTAAGTACTCTAATCCCTTTTGATAATGGAAAGAAGGAAGATGAGGGCAGATTCAGTGACAGGACAGCGAATGAAATTGTCAGAGCCAGTTTTGAGATGGGAGCAGTAAAAACAGGAGCCCTGATTGTTATTGAGGAAGAAACCATTCTCAATGAATATGCCAGAACAGGGATTTATCTGGACTCCCTTGTGAGCAGCCAGCTTTTGATTAATATTTTCGAGCACAATACACCGCTACATGATGGTGCAGTTATCATCAGAGGAGACCGTGTCGTTGCTGCTACCTGTTATCTGCCATTGTCAGATAATCTTAGCCTGAATAAAAATCTGGGAACAAGACACAGAGCCGGAGTAGGTATCAGTGAAGTCAGTGATTCTCTTACAATTATCGTTTCAGAAGAGACGGGAAAGGTTTCCGTTGCCAATCATGGAAAGCTTCAGGTTGGTGTAACTAGGGAAGAACTAAAGAAAATATTAGAAGAAGAACAGAATAAAACAAAACCGGAAAAACAGAAGGCAAAACGGAAATTATGGAAGGGGTTGGTGAAGAATGAAGAAAAGTCTAATGAATAAATCTACCCTGAAAATTCTTTCTTTGCTGATTGCTATTCTGATTTGGGTCGTCGTGAAAAATGTACAGGACCCCATGCTGGTAAAGGTGATTACCAGGATACCGGTCACCATTGTGAATGAGTCGTATCTGGCAAGTAACCTGGAGGTTCCTTTATTAATAGAAGGACAGGATACGGTGAATGTGAAAGTGAAAGGCCGTGAATCTGTAGTAAAAGAACTGAAAAGAGAAGATTTTACAGCCATTGCAGATATGACCCAGATTATTTCCATGGAAACAACACCGCGTATGGTTCCTGTGAAAGTGAGTTGTGAAGGATTATTAGACAGTGATATTTCTGTAACACCGGGAAATATCCAAGTGGATATAGAGGAACAGACCAGTGTGGAGAAGATTATTGCAGTAAATACAGGAGATACCATTCCGGATAAGAATTATGAAGTGGGTGTTTTGAAAGCAAATCCGGAAAAAGTCACCATATCGGGACCGGAATCTATTGTTAATAAAATAGACCGTGTGGTTGCCTTGGTCGATGTATCAGATCGGAAAGAGACAAAAATAGAACTGGATTCGGAACTGAAGATTTATGATAAAAACCAGGACGAACTTTCAGAGAAACAATTATCTTATCTGGATTTGAAAGAAATTAAGAATAATAAAATAAAGGTTACAGCAGAATTTTGGAAGGCACAGAATAAAATATCTGTGAAGGCGGATATCAGTGGCAGTCCTAAGTATGGATATCAGGTATCAGAGATTAAACTTGTACCGGATACCATCAGCATCGCAGGTACGGATGAGGCATTGCAGAAACTGGCAGAAGCCGGAAATACCCTGGAGATTCCAGGCAGTATGATTGATGTGAGTGGAAAATCATCTGATTTCGAAGTGAATATCGATCTTACGGAACTGCTTCCCGAAAATACAAAACTTGCAAGAGACCTGAATAGTTCTGTAATTGTTACAGTGAAGATTCTTCCGTATAACAGCCAGGATTTTGAATTGTCAGCAACACAGATTCAGACAGAAAATATTCCTGAAGACATGGATCTTGTATTTGGGCAGGAAAAAATCACCGTACGGCTAAAAGGAAAGGATGAAGATTTAAAAAATCTGAAGCCTGAAACAGTACAGATGAAAATAGATCTGAAAGACTACAAAGAGGGAGAATATACGGTGCCGGTTACGGTTACCCTGCCAGGCGGTTATGAGCTGGTAGATGAGATAGCAGTTAAGGTGAAATTAGTAGCAAAAGCAGAATGACGGACATATCAATGATAATGGATGGGGAGTGAAGAAATGATCAGTCAGAAAGTAACAGTGAATAATCCCACAGGACTTCATCTAAGACCAGCCGGGAATTTGTGTAAAGAAGCCATGAAGTTCAAATCCCTGATTACGTTCCGGTTTGCGGGAGGAACAGCAAACGCAAAGAGCGTTCTTAGTGTTCTGGGAGCCTGTGTAAAATGTGGGGATGAAATTGAATTAATATGTGAAGGAGAAGATGAGGTTCTTGCTCTAAAGACATTGACAGACGCTATTGAAAGCGGATTGGGAGAATAAGAACAAAGGGACTATTGTTTTCCGGCGATAGTCTCTTTTTCTATGAAAAAAACAGAGGAGAAAATAGATTTATGATACATAATAAAGTAGAGAAGGGAATGAAAGATGGTATCCCTATTGCGGTGGGATATTTTTCAGTAAGTTTTACATTTGGTATGCTGGCAGTGAAAAGTGGGATATCACCTTTTCATGCGGTGCTGATATCCTTGATGAATCTTACTTCAGCAGGACAGTTTGCAGGACTTACAGTGATTATTTCCGGTGCTTCTTTAGTAGAGATGGCATTGACTCAGCTGGTAATTAACATCCGCTATGCGCTGATGTCCATATCGCTATCCCAAAAATTGGATACTTCAGTAAAAACAGGAAGCAGACTTTTGATTGCCTATGGAAATACAGATGAAATTTTTGCAGTTGCCAGTTCAAAACCAGGTACAGTGGGGGCAAAGTATATGTATGGGCTGATTTTTCTTCCCGTTGTAGGGTGGGTAGGAGGAACCCTGGCAGGGGCGGTTGCCAGCACTATACTTCCGGCCTCAGTAATCAGTGCTCTGGGAGTTGCTCTATATGGTATGTTTATTGCCATTGTTGTGCCTCCCTGTACAGAGCATAGAGAAGTCCGTACGGTTGTATTGATTGCCTTAATTTTAAGTGCTGCTTTTTATTATCTCCCAGTATTGAAGCAGATATCATCAGGTTTTATGATCATTATCTGTACCGTGGTGGCTGCGGCAATTGGTGCAGTATTATTTCCTGTTAAGGAGGATGAGGTATGATCTATGCATATATTTTTGTGATGGCGGGTGTTACTTATTTGATTCGTATGCTGCCTTTGACTTTGATTCAGAAGAAAATTACAAATGTGTATCTCAAATCGTTTTTGTATTATATTCCATATGCCTGCCTTACAGCCATGACCTTTCCGGCTATTTTGTATGCAACAGAATCTGTGATTTCTGCAATGGCAGGATTTCTTGCAGCAATACTTCTGGCACTCAGGAAAAAAAGCCTGGTGACAGTGGCACTGTTTTCCTGTACCGTGGTATTTGTGACAGAGAGGCTGTTGGAAATGATTTGATTTCTTACATTAAATGGTGTAAACTAATTAAAATACAGAAATCCAGACAGACTATGGAGGTGTACTTTGTCAACATATATAGAAAATTTTAAACGGTTCAGGCCACTTCTCAATGAATTGGTGTCAAGGGATATCAAAATAAAATATAGAAAATCCATCATGGGAGTTTTATGGACTTTGCTGAATCCCTTACTTATGATGATTGTTTTATCCATTGTGTTTTCCAATCTGTTTAAGTTTGATATTGAGAATTTTCCTCTTTATCTGTTAAGCGGACAGGTGATTTTTAATTTTTATTCCGATTCCACTAACAATGCCATGGGAGCGATTATTTTTAATGCACCCTTGATTAAGAAGGTTTATGTACCCAAGTATTTGTTTGTAGTGTCCAGAGTGGTTTCCAGCTTCATTAATCTTATGGCAGCCTTTACTGCATTGCTGTTTGTAATGGTAGCCACAAGGGCAGAACTTCACTGGACAGCCCTGCTGTCGTTTATTCCACTGATTTTACTGGTTCTGTTTTCACTTGGGGTATCTTTGTTTCTGGCAGCAGTGGTTGTAAAATTCAGGGATATTATGCATTTTTATTCTGTATTTATTACAGCACTGATGTATCTGACACCGGTTATTTACCCTATGTCTATTCTGCCTCAGTGGATGAAATACGTGGTAATGGCAAATCCGATTACGAATTACCTGATGATGTTCAGGGATACTATGCTGAATAATAGCCTTCCGGGAGCATTGAATCTAGTTATCGGAGGTGCAGAAGCGGTGCTTGCATTAATTTTGGGACTGGTTGTATTTTATAAAAAACAGGATGATTTTATTTTGAATTTATAGGGAGAACACACACATGCAGAATAATCCTATTGTGGAAGTGAATCAGGTGTCTATGAAATTTAATCTGGCATCAGAGAAGTATGACAGTTTTAAAGAATATTTTATTAAAACATTAAAAAAACAAATTTCCTATAATGAATTTTGGGCTTTGACGGATGTTTCTTTTTCTCTTGAAAAAGGGGAATCTCTCGGACTTATAGGACTAAACGGAAGTGGAAAAAGTACCATGCTGAAGATTATAGCAGGTGTTCTGAAACCTACCAGGGGAAATGTCACGGTAAGAGGAAATGTTGCCCCTTTGATAGAGCTTGGTGCAGGTTTTGACTATGACCTGACAGCAGGTGAGAACATTTATCTGAATGGGGCAATACTGGGATATTCAAGGGAAGAAATGAGTAAATATTATGAGGATATTGTAGAGTTTTCAGAACTGAGAGATTTTATGAATACCCCGGTTAAAAATTTTTCTTCAGGAATGATTTCCAGGCTGGCATTTGCCATTGCTACCATTGGGCAGCCGGACATTTTGATCGTAGATGAGGTTTTGTCTGTGGGGGATTTTCATTTCCAGACCAAGTGTGAAGCAAGGATACGGAAAATGAAAGAAATGGGAACAACGATTTTATTTGTGTCCCATAGTATAGACCAGGTACAGAGCCTGTGCTCCAAAGTCGTATGGCTGGAAAAAGGAAAAGTAAAAATGATGGGCGATGCCATGGAAGTGGGAGAAATTTACAGACAATCTTAAAGGTGAATAGATGATGAAAAAAATAGTGAAAAATATAGCCGGCATAGGAATACTGATAATAGTAGCTTTCTTTTATGCTCATATTGCAAAGGTTCATAATATTTATGATAAGGATGTGGATGCATCTGAATATGGAAATACAGGGATTGTGACTGATCTGGGGGTACAGCAGGAATTCGTGTGTGCAGAAGAACATCTGGATGGTATCCGGATCAAAAGTACAGTAACAGAATCTGCGGATGAGGTCATATTGGAATATACACTGAAAAACCTTTCTACAGGAGAAACCGTAGCTGCTGGGCAGACAGAGGGGAAAAATGTAAAGAACAGCAAGTTTTTTGAATTACCTTTTGAAACAGTAAATAATTGTAAAGATACACCATTTGAATTATCTGTATATAGTAATGTTCCTATAGGGACAGCTACGGGTGTGGGGTTTGCATATGAAAAGACAAAAGAAGAAGATACCGCTTTGCGTGTAGCAGGGGAAGAAGTCGAAAACGGAACTTTGATCATGAAGACAGTGACCCATAGATTTGATTTTGAGACATTTTTTGTTTTTCTTGTATTTTCATTCTATGTAATCATATTTATGGGATTTTTGTACAAGATTTTCAAATAAAATGATTCAAAAGGAGAACGAAGATGAGGACTATGAAATGCTGCATTGATAAGGCAGAAGTCAATCATTCAGGAAAAGACAGATTTGAAGTCCGCGGATGGATTTATAGCAAAAAGGGAAGAGAGATTCAGGCAATCGTGCAGGCAGATAATAAGCATGACCTTCCGTATAAAATTGTTCATGTACACAGGCCTGATGTGCAGAAAGCCTTAAAACTGGAAGACGATTCTGAAAAGTTAGGATTCATTATCTATATTAAGGACATTTCCAAGCTGTGGAATTCCTTTGAAGAACTGGAAATTTCCTTTACAGATTCCGAACAGACTATTCAGGTTTTTAAAATTAAATTTGAAAAGATCCGAAAAATGTATGCAAAGAATCTGTTGAAATATAATGTAGACAGTGCAGTTTTTAATGAAGATAAAATTCTTGTGCGTGGCTGGTCTTTGTATAAGGGGCTGCCATGCCATATCAGTGTCTGGGATAATGAGGGAAAAGAGATTACATGTACGGTTAAGCAGGAAGAAAGACCTGATGTAAACTGTGTGTTATCAATTGACGAAACGGTGGAATGTGGTTTCACTGTTGAAATCCCGAAAAAATATCTGGCAAAAGGAAACATCACTCTTTTATTTCAGAAAAAAGATGCAAAAGCAAAATATACGCTGACTGCCAGAAAAATGCAGTTTGAAAACAGCAGGTTCGGCAGGTATTATCAGCAGCTTGGTCCCAAAAGGATAAAGGGAAATATCCGATTTATTGCAAACCACGGAATCCATGAATTCCGCAAGGAATTGGATAAAAGTATCGATCCTTTTGGCCAGGGATATGGATACTGGGCAAAACAGCATAAGGTGACAAAAGCGGAGCTAAAAAGGGAAGCAAAAGAGCAGTTTTCATACGAACCGCTGATCAGTATTGTGATTCCTTTATACAATACACCGTTAAATTACCTGCAAGAATTGCTGGATTCCATTACCGGACAAACTTATACAAACTGGCAATTATGTCTGGCAGACGGAAGCCCAAATGACCAGGTGAAGGACTTTTTAGAGAAGAAGTACAAAAAAGAAACGAGAATTACTTATCAAAAGTTGAAAAAGAATGGTGGAATCTCAGAAAATACCAATGCGGCATTACAAATGGCACGTGGTGAGTTTATTATGCTCAGTGACCACGATGATGTGCTGGAGAAGAATGCACTTTATGAGATTGTAAAAGCCATTAACAGCGAGAAAAAGCCGGATGTTATCTATACAGATGAAGATAAGGTAAGCATGGATGGAAAAGAATACTTTGATCCTCATTTCAAACCGGATTTTAACTGGGAAATGTTCAGATGTAATAATTATATTTGCCACATCTTTGTTGTTTCGAAAAAAATCATCGACGAAATCGGAGAATTCCGGAAGGAATTTGATGGTGCACAGGATTATGATTTCATTCTCAGGTGCTGTGAAAAAGCAAAGAGTATTTACCATATTCCAAAGGTTTTATATCACTGGCGGTCTCATCCGAACTCTACAGCAGGAAATCCGGCAAGCAAGATGTACGCATACGAAAACGGGCGGAAAGCTCTGGAGGCTCATTATGAGCGTATGAATATTGAGGCAGAAGTGACCATGACCCCATTCTGGGGCCGCTACCGGTCTAAGTTAAAAGTACAGGGAGAACCACTGGTTTCTATCATTATACCGAATAAAGACCACATTGATGATTTAGACAGATGTCTGAAGTCTGTCTATGAGAAGAGCACATATCAGAATTTTGAGGTGCTGGTAGTAGAAAATAACAGTGAGGATCAAGAAACCTTTGCTTATTATGCACAGATTCAGCAGGCCAGAAAAAATCTTCAGGTTTTATACTGGAAGAAAGAATTTAATTACGCTGCAATTAATAATTATGCTGTTCCATATGCCAAAGGTGAATACCTGCTGTTTTTAAATAATGATGTTGAAGTAATCACGCCAGACTGGATGGAGGAGATGCTTGGATATTGCCAGAGAGACGATGTTGGAATCGTAGGTGCAAAACTCTATTATCCAAATGACACGATTCAGCATGCAGGAATTATTCTTGGCATGGGTGCAGACCATACAGCCGGGCATGTATTATATGGTGTTGACAGAAAGATACTGACCTATGGCGGGCGTTCTAATTCCACTCAGGATATGAGTGCAGTGACTGCAGCATGTATGATGGTGAAAAAATCAGTACATGAGGAAATCAACGGATTTGATGAGAAATTCAAGGTTGCATACAATGATGTAGATTATTGCCTGCGGGTGAGACAGCTTGGGAAACTGGTTGTATTCCATGCATTTGCAGAATTGTATCATTATGAGTCAAAATCCAGAGGAATGGAGAATACCAGGGAGAAACAGGAACGTTTCCAAAGGGAAGCGGAACTATTCCGGAACCGTTGGAAAGAATTGCTGGAAGAGGGCGACCCGTATTACAATCCCAACCTGACCTTGGAACATAGCGATTGTTCCCTAAAATGGTAAATATGGTTTGAAGGAGAATGGCATGAAACACGAAATTATGGAAGTAGAAAAAGAGAGGTTTAGCTTAAAAGATAGCAGTCAATATCTGGTGCAGGGAACCTGGGCAGCAGAGTATGTACCGGAAGTTTTTCTGGATAAGGAACCTGTTTTGGAAATTATGGATTCTTATAAAGACGGGCAGATGGAAATTAGCATTCCAATACCGAAAGATGCAGGACAATATAAAAAACTATACATCTATGCGGTAAAAAACGGCAGGAGGATGCTTTGGTTTTCAGAAAAAATGAGTCAGATATCCAGAAAACAGAACATGCCGCAATATTTTATTGATTATATTGATGTTGATATGGAAGCACGAAGATGCATGGTAAGTGGCTGGGCTGTATATCAGACGCCACTGGACATCTACGTGGAAAATGAAAACAAAGAAAAAGTGAAATGTTCTCTGGAGAGAGTAAACCGTCCGGATGTACAGCAGCAGTACCAGGAATTCGATGTTGGCAAAGAGAGGGGATTTTTCCTGGATATCCCCATAGAGGAAGAAAAAGGATTCCGTGTTGTTTTTGCAGCTGGTGGACATCGCACCATCCGTTATGTGAGCCTGCAAAAAAGAAAAATGGCAGGAGAAAAGATCGGCGTTTATTACAGAAAAGGAATGCGTTATTTAAAGCT
Source organism: uncultured Blautia sp. (assembly GCA_900556555.1). Classification (GTDB taxonomy): domain Bacteria; phylum Bacillota; class Clostridia; order Lachnospirales; family Lachnospiraceae; genus Blautia. The sequence goes on along the minus strand of USPF01000030.1, from coordinate 2,022 downwards.
GCATGGTGCGGCAGGATTTGCAAAGAAGCTGGTCAAAAAGGCTGAAGATTATAAAAACCGCCCCTATCCTTATACAAAGTGGTATCCGGAGCATATGGCTTTGGAAAGCGAACTGGAGCAGCAGAGGAAAACTACCTTTGCTTATGCACCGCTTATCAGTATCGTGATTCCTTTGTATAATACACCGGTTCCTTACTTAAAAGAACTGCTGGATTCTGTCCAGGCACAGACATATCCTAACTTCCAGCTTTGTCTTGCAGATGGCAGTGATAATTCCAGGACAGGGGATTATATCCGTGAGAACTATGGAACGGATAAAAGAATCCAGTATAAACTTTTGGAAAATAATGCAGGAATTTCCGAAAACACCAATGAAGCAATCAAAATGGCAACAGGGGAATTTATTATGTTCTCTGACCATGATGATACCCTTGCACCAAATGCATTGTTCGAGATTGTAAAAGAAATGAATGAACATCCTGGAACGGATGTGGTATATACAGACGAGGATAAAGTGACCATGGATGGAAAACGGTATTTTGATCCTCATTTCAAACCGGATTTCAATCTGGATATGTTGCGATGTAATAACTATATTTGCCATATTTTTGTGGTGAAACGGGAAATTCTGGAGCAGGTAGGAATGCTTCGCAAGGAATTTGATGGTGCCCAGGATTTTGATTTTATTCTCCGCTGCTGTGAAAAAGCGGAAAATATCAGACATGTGGCAAAGATTTTATATCACTGGCGGAATCATCCTGCATCTACCGCAGGGAATCCAGAAAGCAAGATGTACGCATATGAAGCAGGAAGAAATGCTGTACAGGCTCATTATGACAGAATTGGAACGAAGGCAGAAGTGTCTATGACAGAGCAATGGGGAAGATACCGGACAAAATTGTTTGTGGAGGGAGAACCCCTGGTTACGATTATTATTCCAAATAAAGATCATAAAAAAGAACTGAAGACATGCGTGGATTCTTTGTTTGAAAAAACAAGCTATCAGAATTTTGAAATTCTGATTATTGAAAATAACAGTACAGGAAAAGAACTTTTTGCATACTATAAAGAATTAGAAGCAGCCCATGAAAATGTCAGGGTTCTTACATGGGAAAAGGAATTTAATTATTCAGCCATTAACAATTTTGGGGCTGAGCATGCCAGAGGAGAATATCTGTTGCTTTTGAATAATGATATTGAAGTAAAGACAGAAAACTGGATGGAAGAAATGCTCAGTTATTGCCAGCGAGAAGATGTAGGCATTGTAGGTGCAAAACTTTTATTTCCAAATGAGAAAATTCAGCATGCCGGGGTTATTCTTGGCATGGGGCCATCTGGTACAGCCGGACATCTGTTCTACAATTTCCCGGGAGATCAATTTGTCTATGCTGGACGATCTCAGACTACTCAGGATCTGAGTGCAGTGACTGCGGCCTGTATGATGGTGAAAAAAGAGTTGTATCAGAAAGTAGGAGGAATGGATGAGGCATTTCAGGTTGCTTTCAATGATATTGATTTCTGTCTGAGAGTGAGAGAAACTGGAAAACTGGTTGTATTCCAGGCTTATGCAGAGCTGTATCATCATGAATCTCTCACCAGAGGATATGAGACCAGTCAGAAAAACAAAAAGCGTTTTAAAGAAGAAATTAAGTTGTTTAAGACACGGTGGAAAGACATTCTGGAAGCAGGAGACCCTTACTATAATCCAAATCTTACACTTCGCAGAAGTGACTGTACATTAAGAGAATAAAAAAGCTGCTGCCCAAAGTATTACCGGGAACGTTTGAAAATTACCGGCAAATATTTGAGGCAGCAGCCTTTTTAATAGTTAAATTTATACTCGGTTTTTACGTTTCTTCTTTGGTCTCTTAGAATTCAGCACCGCCTTAACGATTACAACGGTCAGCACAATTACCAGCACAGCCAGCAGCACCATCATAACAGGAAATACAAAAGAAGCCCCCATCTGGATTTCAGACATTCCTGTTTTGAACATGGACATATCAGAGGTAGTACGTGTTT